>CANQBA010000024.1 GCA_947589545.1 uncultured Oscillospiraceae bacterium
CGCCACGAAGGTAACCTTCTACTATCCCGTGCCTTCTGTTTCGAAGGAGGTTGTGGCCGCCAGCTCCGCTTCTTCTGTCAAGGCGCATTATTTCACCGCTGTCAGCCAGTGCGACCTGGCCAAGGCTTTGACTCAGGACAAGAAGTTCGGCGCCATCGTTTACACAAACGGTATTGAGAACAGAACCAAGGTTGAGATCGATCCTCTGAACACCACCGCTCAGATCGGCGCTCAGGGCCGTGAGACTCTCGTTTATGCCAACACCGAGGATGATACGAAGGCCGATTATCCCTTCATCATCGTCTACAAGGACACCCTGCTTGCCAAGGTCACCAAAGTTACCAAGTCCACCAAGGACGCTCAGGGCCACACCAAGACCAACGCTACCTTGACCCTGCATGTCTACATCGGCACCAATCCTGCTCAGAATGTCACCACTTCCACCACTGTGAACGAAAAGAAGGGTGTCGTTGAGGTGAATCTGACCAGCAAGGACGACTTCACCTATGCCAAGGGCGACTATGTTCTGATCAACTATCATCAGAATGACGATCTTGGGACGACTGATTACAAGTTCAGCAATCCTCAAAAGACCGACCCCTATACGATCCGCGAAGATGGTAAATGGGCGGCGGCTCAGAAGTACATCGATAAATTTACCTTTGTCGAGGGCAATACCGTGAAGGGCGACTGGAACAAGGATAGTGTTGTCGACATCAACGACTTTGTCAAGATCGTTGGCAAGGCCGATTCCTTTAACGGCGCTCAGACGAAGATCACCTACAACGGCAACTCCCACACCATCGACGATAAGGCAAATCCCGATAACAACCGTTACGTGCTTGACGATGCCCAGCACACCATGAAGGTTCCCTTCACCTGGTTCCAGGATACGAAGGGCAACGTGATCGGCTCTGTCGTGATTTCCACCTCCAGCACCTACGGCGTCATCACCCGCATCTGGGCCTCCATCAACTCCGCCGACGGCTCCACCACCGTGAAGGCCAATGTGACCTATGTGGACGGCACTACTCAGACCGTTGACGTGGCCAATGTGTCCTATCAGGCTGGTAAAGGAGTGAATAAGAAGATTGACGGCACCCTGACGGGCGGCAAGGCCACCTACACCGACGCTGCCAATAAGGCGATGACAACAGATGCAAACAGCTTGTTCTATGTGTCCGACAGCTATGATACCAACTGGGCTGAAGACAACAAGACTAGTGGCGAAGGCATCATTCTTGACCACCTGTTCAAGATTACCGCTAACGGCAGTGCTTATGACTTCGTGGAAGTTGCCGGCAGTAAGGAGAACACCGGTTCCTATAAGGGCCTTGGCAATGCCACCACCAGCATCACCAGCGGCAAGGCCTCCAATGGCGTTGTCCAGGTGGACGACGACACCGTGTTCATGATCCGCTCCATTGATGCCACGAACACCGTCACCTTCACCACTGTTACCGGCTACAAGAACGTTGACAGCTATGTTGAGGGCGAGGTCGACTACGTCAACTGCGATGACGATGCCGCCGCCGAGTATGTCTACATCATCACCGGCAAGAAGGGCACCGAGGGCTGGCACCTCTTCTTCGCTGATTCCAAGGTCACCAGCGACAAGGATAATGATCAGGCTCTTGTTCAGGTTGACAACAACGGCAAGACCTACACCGTGTACGGCTATCTGGACGGCGTGTATGGCTCCGTGACCATCAAGCAGGATCAGCAGGGCTACAAGGCCGGCGACAACGCTGAGAAGCCCGACACCTGGACTGGTACAGATCTCACTAGAGTCTTCGGTAAGGACATGAGCGGAAATACCCTCTGGATGGTTTACATCAAGGACGGCTATGTCATTGATATCAACGGTGCCAAGACTCAGAACGGTAAAAATGCTGTGTTGAATCCTGCCAACGGTGATAACAGAAAGGCCGACTTCGCAAATGGTGTTCCTTTCAGCGATACAACCAATGGTATGATGAACCCCAGCGCTGTTCTTTACGGCAACGACGACGATTCTCTGGGCATCTATGCCAAGCAGACCCTCATGATCGTTGATGTGGCTGATAAGGCTCCCGTCACCAGCGGCGGTACCATCACCCTGGGCGGCAAGACCCTGACACTGAATGATTCCGCCATTGTTGGCAGCTGGGATGACCTTGCTAACGTCGGTCAGAAGATTGCCGGTACGACGAATACTGTCAAGTACACCGTGATCGTCGTCTACGATACCAAGACCGAGACCATCACCCAGGCCTACATCTACAGCAAGGATGACGGCAGCAAGTACACTGGCAGCGGCGATGATACCACAGTAAAGGATACCGCGACGTATACGCTCAAGGTTGAGAATGTTGAGTACTCAAACAAAACGACCACTGTTACCTGCCTTGCCAGCGCTGCCCCGACCTTCCGCAAGGATAAGGACGTTGTATTTACTGTTGAGCTGCAGGTCATGGTCAACGGAATCGCCAATACCTGGACTACTCTTCAGAAAGCTGAAGGTACAGCTAGTGTTGGTTCTGACACACGTACAGGCATTCGCTTGGTTGTTCCCGTTGACTATGAGTTGACCGCAGGCGGACAGTATCGGGTAAAAGTCACAGCCGCCTATAAGGACACCAAAGCTCCAATTGATAAGGATGTGTACGCTGGTGTTACTGTTGCCTGAACCCCCGCACATCCCCTGAAAACCTAACCGCTTTCAAAGCCCCCGGGCCTCGGCCCGGGGGCTTCTTTTGCGCGTAACGCCCCGCCGCGGAGTCAATATTCCACCTTATCCACCGCCTCGATCAGCTCCGGCAGATTCTTGTGGGTATAGCGGTCCGTGACGTCGTTCTGGCTGTGGCCCACGATAAATTTTACGGCGGTGCGGCGGACGCCGGCGGTGTCCAGGGCGGAGACGAAGCTGTGCCGAGTGTCGTGGGGCGTGTGCTCCATCCCCAGTGCGTCGAACACTGCGTCAAACCAGCTCTTGTACCGGGGGTAGGTCAGACGCCGGCCCAGGCTGTCCGAGACAAGATACTCCGACTGCACCCGCAGCATCATCTCGTCCAGCACCGTCATCAGCCGCCGGTGGATGGGCACCGTCCGCCGCGCCGCCCGGGTCTTGGTGCCGTGGAGGTCGATATACCGGGCGTCTAGGTGGATGTCCTGCCGCGTCAGATTCAAAAGCTCCCCCACCCGCAGGCCCGTGTACAACAGCACCAGCACCGAATCCCCCAGGCCGCACCCGCCCAGGCTCTCCGGCTCGCCGGGCAGAGGCGCGCCCCGGCTCTCCCAAAGCCGCCGCACCTCCGCTCCCGTGAAGATCCGGCGGGGAGATTCCTGCTCCGGCGCGGTGAGCTCCACATACCGCGACCAGTCGTTTTGCGCCACCTCCCGGCTGATGCCCCAGCGGAAAAGCATGTGCATCAGCGACCGCACCTTGGACTGATACCCCCGGGACTTCCCGTCCATGGCGGTGATCACCTCCTGCAGCTGGGCGGAGCGCAGCTCCCGCAGGGGGATCTCCCAGATATTCCGGCAGAAGCCCATGGCGCACTCCGTCACCCGGCGGGTGCTGGGGTATTTTTCGAAATACCCCGGGCTCCACTGATCGAAGGCGGCCTTGAACGTGACGCTCCTGGCATCCAGGTCGTAGGGCGAGTGGTTGTAGTCCGCCAGCGCCCGCATGGCCTCGCTGCGCGTCTCAAAATAGCCCAGCGTGGCGTACCGCTGGACGCGCCGGCCCGCGCCGGCGTCCTCCCAGCCCACCGTCACACGCACCCGGTAGGGCCGCCGCCTGTTCCCCGGCAGACGCGAAACGCCGCCGTAGCCGTTTGGATTTCTCATGTTATTACCTCCGTTTACCGTTTTTTCTGTGGGTAAGAGGTATTATGAGGCGGCGGGGCGGATTTTTCAACCAATTTTGCCTGATTTAAACGAAAATGGGCTTAATCTGTCAGTTCCTGTGCTTTGCCGAATGAAAGGCACGCGCAAGACACAACAATTGTACGCCAAATCCCGAAGGGTTGACATAAAATCGGTATATGCGAAAAGAAGCCCCCGGGCCGAGGCCCGGGGGCAATCTTCGCTTAGAAACTCACAATGGGATCAGGCGGTAACTTTGTAGTAGGCGGTCACTTCAACTGCATAGGTTTTGCCAAGCTCAAGCGTAAACCCTACGGACGTATCAAAAGGCTTGCCGTCAACTGTCCAAGCGCCAACCACAACAAGATCAGAGGCATTTGCCACATTCATATGGTTAGCAAGCGCGGTCAGACCAGGCTTAAGCGGGCTGTTTGCAAGTGTGTATTCACCCTTATACGTGTAGGTACCCACAACCGTTCCGGAATTAGGAGCCACAATTTTCAGGGTATAATTAACTGTAGCCTTGGTGGGATCAGCAGGAGCCTTGCCCGGGTCGTACGCAGTGCCCGCATCGGGATTGTAGATGTAAGCCTGGGTGATGGTGCCCTTCTCATCGTAGACAACAATCACGGTGTACGTAATAGCCTTGCCGTTGGTGCCAGTCTTGCCAACGTTCTGGAGGTCAGCCCAAGCGCCCACGATAGGATCGGCCAGGGTGAAGGTCTTGCCGCCCAGGGTGATGGTGCCGCCGCTGGTGGCGGGAACGTCGGTGGTGGCGCTCAGGGTAACGACCATGACGGACTGCTTAGCATAGATGCCCAGAGAATCCACGGTGTTGCCGTAAGGCTCGGTATCGTTCAGCATACCGTAATCCGTCTTGCCGGCAGTGGTGTTGTCGAAGCGGACGCCGGCCGCATAGTTTGTGCCTCTGCCGTTGACAGGATTGCCGGCAATGCCGTCCTGCGTCATGGAACCGTTGACATCAACGACCTTGCCGTCCTTGATGTAGACCATCCACAGGGTGTTGCCGCTCATGTCCTTACCGAAGGCGGTAGTGAGATTTGCACCAGTCCAGGTGTCGGGCTTCTCAGCGTTGTCGCCGGCCTTGTAGCCCTTCTGGCCCTGGGCGATGGTCACGGAGCCGGCCACGCCGTCCAGATAACCGTACACGGTGTAGGTCTTGCCGTTGTTGTCAACCTGAACAAGAGCCTTGTTCTCGGTATCATCGCTGGTGGCGGTGGAGGCGGCATAGAAGAGGTGCCAGCCCTCGGAACCCTTGGTGCCGGCGAGGATGTAGACATACTCGGCGGCGGCATCGTCGTCGCAGTTCACGTAGTCGACCTCACCGGTGACGAAATCGGTAACGGTCTTGTAGCCGGTAACAAAGGAGAAGGTGTAGGCGTTGGTGGCGGCATCATAGATGCGGATCATGAACACGGTGTCGTTGTCCACCTGGACATCGCCGTTGGTGGCCACGCCGCTGGTGATGCTGGTGTTAGCATTAGCCAGACCCTTCACGGGAGCATAGGTGTTGTTCTTACCGGCGACTTCCACGAAGTCATAGGCGCCGGCGTAATTGGGATCGGTGGAAGCGGTGATCTTGAACAGGTGGTCAAGAATGATACCTTTACCGTTGGCATCGTCATTGTCGGCAGCCCAGTTGGTATTATAGCTGTCGGACACATAGAACACGCCGGAAGCTGCCTTCATCACGTTGACGTTACTGTCGGTGTAAGTGGCCACGCCGGTCTGCAGGCCGGTGACCGCCGTAATCGGGGTAGCCGCGTTGTTGTCAACATAGGAAACCTTGGCCACGTCAACGGTCTGAGTGGTGCCGTCCACATAGGTCACGTTGGCCTTCACGGTGGTGGAGCCGTCAGCGGAGTTGATGGAGGCCCAGATGCGGGTGATGACGCCGTAGGTGCTGGAGGTGGAAATCACGACAGAGCCGATCACGTTGCCCTGCGTATCCTGGAACCAGGTGAAGGGAACCTTCATGGTGTCCTGGGCGGCGTCGAGCACATAGCGGTTGTTGTCGGGATAGGCAACGTTCTCGATGGTGTGCTTGTTGCTGTTGTAGGAAATCAGAGTCTGAGCACCATTGAAGGCCTTAGCTTCCTGAATGATCACAACATTGTCGTTATGATAGGTGTCTTTGTTGTAATCCGTAGTGGTGGCATCAGCGCGGACGTCAGAGCTGACGGTATAAGCACCGTTGTTCTGATGATAGTTCACCAGCAGATACTGGCCCTTCGTCCAAGTGTAGTCGGTCTTGTTCTCAAGCACGACAGGAGTCACATCGGTGTCGCTGACAGATCCGTCTTTGCCGTCATAGACATCCAGAGACAGCTTGGCGGTGGTCTTCAGGTGGCCCTGAGCGTCGTCGGTGTGGGCGACAACGTTGGTGACCTTAGCAAGCAGGGTGTCCTTGTAGACAATGATGTAGGGAGAAGCGGTCTTCGTGGTCGCGTCAGGGTTCTCGTACACGGCGGTGTAACGGCCCTGAGCGCCGATCTGAGCGGTGGTGTTCAGCGGATCGATGGAGGTCGTGGTCTTGTTCTCGATACCGTTGGTGTAAACGATCATGCTCGTGACCTTGCTGAGGTTCAGCGTCTTGGCCAAATCGCACTGGCTGATGGCGGTGTAGCTCTCATACTTCGCGGCATAGGTGGCGGCGCCGGCGATCGCAAGCTCTGCCTTGTAAGCGGGATAGGTGAAGGTCACGGTCTTGCCAGCAGCGCTGCCGCCAGTGGGAGCGCCCCACTGATCCTGGGTGGGATCGGTAGCCTTGCCGTCAGTAACCTTAATCAGCGTAAGGTTCTTGTCACTGCCGGGCTGGTTGGGATCGATGTAGGGGATGTAATCCTGCTCGGAATCGCTCCAGGTTACGCGAGGAGCCGTATAAGCGGCCTGATAGGTCATCTGGGCCACTTCCTGACGCTGGCTCTCCTTGTCCAGGGTTCTGGTGATACCCTTGGTCAGGCCGAGGCGGGAAGCAAGCGCGGCGACCTTATCGCTCCAGTTGGCGCCGGTGAACTCGTCCTTCTGGGTGTAGCCCAGGCAGCGCAGAAGCATAGCCAGAACGTCGTTGGCGGGAATCGCGCGGGCGGGCTCAAAGGTGGTCTGAGCATCGTTGGTGCCCAGAACGATGCCCTTGTTGGCGCAGAATCCGATGTAGCCGGCTGCCCAGCCGGTGGTGTCGACATCGGTGAACTTCGCCGCGTAGGGCGCATAGATGGCGGAATTGTCCTTGCCGTCCTTGTCCTTGACGTCACCGGTCAAAAGACGGTAGACAATAGCGGCCATCTCCTGACGCTGGATGGACGCTTCGGGCTTGAAATTGCCAGCATTGTCGCCCTCCATGACCTTCCACTCCGTCAGGCTGTTGACAGCAGTCGTATAGGCAGTGGCGATCTTGTCCTTGTCGTTGTACGCCGCAGAAGCAGGCAAGACAAGCGCGCCGACTACCATGACTACCGCCAAGACCAGGCACAGGGTCTTCTTCAGAGTCTTCATGTAGTGTTTCCTCCTTAATAACTTTTTTCGTTTTTGGAGGCAACAAACGAAGTAAAAACACCTATGCCGACGCGGCGCTTCACGGAAATTTTTGAACATTTCCGTCAAAATTACAAATGCCGTGTGTCTTGCGGGTGTATTATGAAGATATTGGAAAAAGCTTGCAAAATTCTTAAGATTCTGTTATAATACAAATTTAATGAGCTATCATTAAATAACCTTTTTCGGAGGCCGATATGGACAGACGGATCGCAGAGTATTTCACCGCCCACCGGGCGGACATTCTGGCGGACATCGCAAGGCTCGTGGCCGTGGATTCGGCGCGGGGGGAGGCGGCTCCCGGCGCGCCCTTCGGGCCGGGGCCCCGGCGGGCGCTGGACGAGGCCCTGGCGGTGGTCACGGAGCACGGGCTCTCCGGCAGGATCCTGGGCGACCGGGTGCTGGTGGCGGAGCTGGGTGAGGGCGAGCCGGAGCTTGGTATTCTGGCCCACCTGGACGTGGTGCCCCCGGCGGGGGAGTGGACGGTCACCGCGCCCTTCACCATGCGGGAGATGGACGGAAAGATCTACGGGCGCGGCGTCATCGACGACAAGGGCCCCGCCGTGGCGGCCCTGTACGCCCTGCTGTGCGCCAGGGACCTGGGTCTTGTGAGGCGCAAGGTTCAGCTGATTTTAGGGTCGGACGAGGAGTGCGGCTCCGGGGACATCGCCTGGTACATGGAGCATTACAAGATGCCCCCGCGCGTGTTCACCCCCGACGGGAGCTTCCCCGTGGTCAACACCGAGAAGGGACGCCTCCATTTCACCGTCACCGCCCCGGCGTATACGGGGCCGGGCCTTGCCGTGAAGCGCCTTTCCGGCGGCACGGTGGTCAACGCCGTCCCGGCCTCATGCCAGGCGGAGCTCACCGACGGGGAAAAGCTCACCGTCACGGGCCGCGCCGCCCATGCCAGCAAGCCGGAGGAGGGCGACAACGCCGTCACCGCCATGCTGGAAAAGCTGGCCGCCCGGGAGGGCCCCGGATTTGACGCTTTCCGTGCCCTCAGCCGCGCCTTCCCCCACGGGGATAACGGAGGGCTTGCCGTGGGCGCAAATTGCGTTGACGCGCTTTCAGGGGCCCTTACGGTGAATCTGGGGGTCATGTCCTGCGACGAGGCGGGCCTTGTCTGCCACGTGGACTGCCGCGTGCCCGTCTGCGGGGACGGAAACCGCATCGCCGCGGCGTTCCGGGATGTCCTGGGGGAGGGACTGCGGGTGGAGGTGCAGAGCCTCTCCGCGCCGCACCACACCCCGGCGGATTCCGACTTTGTGGAGGGGCTTTTGAAAATCTACGCAGACTACACCGGCCAGCGCTGTCAGGCCCAGGCTATGGGTGGCGGCACCTACGTCCACGAGATCCGGGGCGGCGTCGCCTTCGGCGCGGAGTTCCCCGGCTCGGACGTTCACATGCACGAGCCGGATGAGCGCGTGGCGGTGAGCGAGCTTCTGCTGGCCGGCGAGATGTACGCCGAGGCCGTGGGGATGTTCTGCGGCTGATGAAAGGGTTTTGCCAATGAAAAAGCTCAAGCGGAGCCTTCACGTCGTTGTGGATTTCTTTGACGGGATCGGAGCGCGGAAGATCTGGACCTTTGCCGCCGCCGCGGCGTTTTACCTCTTTCTGTCCCTGGTGCCCATCCTGGGCCTTGTGTGCTCGCTCCTGCCCTATACGCCCCTGACGGAGAGCATGTTTCTGGGCTTTCTCCGGCAGTTCGCGCCGGAGGAGCTGTATTCCATCCTGGCGAATATCATCATCAGCATCTACGACAGCAGCACCACCACCCTGTCCGTCACCGCCGTGGTGTCCGTCTGGTCGGCGAGCCTGTCCATGCTGGCCCTGATGCGCGGCATGGACGCGGCACAGGATCTGACCCGGCGGGAAAATTTCATCGTGTTCCGCCTCCGGGCGTGCTTCTTCATGATCATCGCCCTGGCCGCCGTGCTCCTGACGCTGTGCGGCATCGTCTACGGCGGCATGATCCTGGATCTGATCAGCGCCCACCTCACCAGCTCCTGGGCCGAGGACGTGCTTCTGGGCACCATCAAGGTGATCCGCTACCCGGTGATGATGCTGTTCCTCTTTTTCGTGTTCCTCATCATGTTCACCTGGATGCCCGCCGGACGGCGCAGGATGCGCTATCAGTGGCCCGGCGCGGCCTTTGCCACCCTGGCGTGGCTGGTGTTTTCCTGGGCCTTCTCCCTGTACGTGGGTTACTCCGACCGCTACGGCGTCTATGGCATCCTGGGCACCGTCATCGTGGCCCTGCTGTGGGTATACTACTGCTTCTTCATCCTCCTGGTGGGCGCGTATATCAACCGCTTCGTCCGCGAGGAGCCTGACCGGCTGAGATCCGCCCATCCGGAGCTGGCGGCGGAGAGAAAGGAGCGCGGGGAAAAGCTTGAGGCCGCCCCCGAGCCCGTCCCCGGCGAGCCGCTCCAGGGCGGAACGGAGTGACAGACAGAAAAATCCCCTCCCCGGCGCGCCGGGGAGGGGATCGTTCTGCGTTTATTGGTTATACCATTTTTTCCTGCTTGACCTTCTTCTCGATGACGTGGCGGGAGGCAAGCTCGCTTTTCAGCTCGTCCAGGGTGATGCCCATCTCCACCATCAGCACCATGCAGTGGTAGGCAAGATCCGCCAGCTCGTAAACGGTTTCCCGCTTGTCCTGGGCCTTGCCGGCGATGATGACCTCGGTGGACTCCTCGCCCACCTTTTTCAGGATCTTATCCAGGCCTTTGGAGAAGAGGTAGTTGGTGTAGCTTCCCTCCTTGGGGTCGGCCTTCCGGCCCTCTAAAAGCGCGTAGAGGCCCTGATAGGAGAAGACCTCCGGGGCGTCGGCGGCCTCGTAGACCCTGCCGGTGAAGCAGGAATCGGTGCCCAGGTGACAGGCGGGGCCGTCCTTCACCACCTCCACCACCAGGGCGTCCCGGTCGCAGTCGGCGGTGACGGAGCGGATGTGCTGGTAATGGCCGCTTGTCTCGCCCTTGAGCCACAGCTCCTGCCGGGAGCGGGACCAGAAGCAGGTGAGGCCGCGCTCCAAGGAGATCTGAAGGCTCTCCCGGTTCATGTACGCCAGGGTCAGCACCTTTTTGCTCTCCGCGTCCACCACAATGGCCGGGATCAGGCCCTTATCGTCAAATTTCAGCTCGTCGATACCGATCATAAAATCACAACCTTACGTTGATGCCCTCGTCCCGGAGGGTTTTTTTGATGTCCGCCACGGTGACCTCCCCGAAGTGGAGGATGGAGGCAGCCAGGCCCGCGTCCACCCGGGGGAGCGCTTTGAAGAGGGTGACGAAATCCTGGATTTTTCCCGCGCCGCCGGAGGCGATGACCGGCACGGACACGGCCTCGGAGACGGCCTTCAGCATTTCCAGATCGAACCCGCCGCGGACGCCATCGGTGTCCATGGAGTTGAGAACCACCTCGCCCGCGCCCTCGCCCACGCACCGGCGGATCCATTCCACGGCCTCCAGGCCCGTGTTGTCCCGCCCGCCCCGGGCAAAGACGGTGAAAACGCCGTTTACGCGCTTGACGTCGGCGGAGATCACCACGCACTGATCTCCGTACCGCCTGGCGGCCCTGCCGATGAGGCCGGGATCCCGGATGGCTCCGGAGTTGACGCTGACCTTGTCCGCCCCGCATTTCAGCACCCGGTCAAAGTCCTCCAGGGTGTTGATGCCGCCGCCCACGGTCAGGGGGATAAACACCCGGCTGGCGGCCTGGGTGAGGATATCGGTGAACAGCCGCCGCCCCTCGGCGGAGGCGGTGATGTCGTAAAAAACCAGCTCGTCCGCCCCGGCGTCGGAGTATGTCCCGGCCAGCTCCACCGGGGAGCTCACGTCCCGCAGTCCCTGAAAATTCACGCCCTTGACGACCCGGCCGTCCCGCACGTCAAGGCAGGGGATGATCCGTTTTGTGATCATGTCGCCGCCTCTATGGCCTCGGCAAGGTCGATGGCCCCGTCGTAGAGCGCCCTGCCGATGATCACGCCCGCCGCGCCCGTCTCCCCCAGGGCCTTCACGTCCTCCAGGGTGGTAACGCCGCCGGAGGCGATGATATCCAACGAAAAGCGGTCATGGAGCGCCTTATAGAGGGCGGTGTTGGCGCCGCGCATGGCCCCGTCCCGGGAGATGTCCGTACAGATGACGGTTTTGACGCCGATTCGCTCCAGATGCTCCACAAAGGCGAAGCACTCCGTCCGGCTGGTCTCCAGCCAGCCCCGCACGGCCACGAAGCCGGCCCGGATATCCACGCCCACGGCAATCTTGCCGCCGTATTTGGAGACGGCCTTCTCCAGAAAAGCCGGATCCTCCAGGGCGGAGGTGCCCAGGATCACCCGGAAAAACCCGTCGTCCAGGGCGCGGCGAATATCGTCCTCCGTGCGGATGCCGCCGCCCAGCTCGGCGCGGATGCCGGGGACGCCGGCAATCAGCGCCGCCGCCTCCCGGTTGGCGCTCACCCCGTCCCTGGCCCCCTGCAGATCCACCACGTGGACGAACTCCGCCCCGGCGCGGAAAAACTCCTCCGCCTTCTCACAGGGCCGGTCGGAGTAAACGGTCATATCGTTGTACGCGCCCCGCAGGAGCCTGACGGCCTTGCCGTCGTAGAGATCAATGGCGGGAAATATCTTCATCTGCCGCCCTCCTTCACATGCTGGCGAAATTTTTCAGGATCCGCAGGCCCACGCCGCCGCTCTTCTCCGGGTGGAACTGACAGCCCACCACATTGTCCCGCTGGACCGAGGCGGTCAGCGTCCCGCCGTATTCCGTGACGGCGGTGGTGTGGGCGGCGCACCCGGCGGCGTAATAGGAGTGGACGAAATAGACGTGGGAGCCCTCCGGGATCCCCCGGTAGAGGCCCGACGGGTTTTGATAGGTCAGGGCGTTCCAGCCGATGTGGGGGATCTTCAGCCCCGGCCGGATATGCTCCGCAATGGGGACAACCTCGCCTGGGATCAGGCCCAGGCCCCGGTGCTCCCCGTACTCAAAGCTCCTGTCAAAGAGGAGCTGCATCCCCAGGCAGATGCCCATCAGGGGCTTCCCGACCCGGGCCTCCTCCAGCACCAGCTCAAAAAGCCCGGAATCCCGCAGCTTTTTCGCCGCGTCCGCGAAGGCCCCCACGCCGGGGAGGATCAGCCTGTCGGCCCGGCGGATGACGGCCGGGTCTCCGGAGACGACGCACGCCTCCCCGATGCTTCCGAAGGAGCTGCGCAGGGAAAAGAGATTCCCCACGCCGTAGTCGATGATGCCTACCATATCACAGCACGCCCTTCGTGGAGGGGATGGCCCCGGAGAGGGCGGGATCCACGGCCACGGCCCTCCGCATGGCCCGGGCGAAGGCCTTGAAGGCCCCCTCCACGATGTGGTGGGCGTTGCGGCCGGCAAGGGCTCTCAGGTGGAGCGTCACGCCGGATTCCCGGGCGAAGGCCATGAAAAACTCCTCCACCAGCTCCGTGTCGAAGGCGCCGATCTTCTGAGTGGGGACGGGCAGATCGAAGCCCAGATATCCCCGGCCCGACACGTCCGCCGCGCAGAGCACCAGCGCCTCGTCCATGGGGATCGTCACGTCGCCGTACCGGGTGATGCCGGCCCTGTCGCCCAGGGCCTCCTTCACCGCCCGCCCCAGGCAGATGCCGATGTCCTCCACGCTGTGGTGGTCGTCCACATGGGTGTCCCCGGCGCACGTCACGGTCAGATCGAAACGGCCGTGGGCGGCGAAGAGCGTCAGCATATGATCCAGGAACCCCACGCCGGTGTCCACGGCGCTTTTGCCCGTGCCGTCCAGGTCAAGGGACAGCCGGATGTCCGTTTCACCGGTCCTGCGGTCGATCTCAGCTTTGCGCATAGTCATTCCCTCCCGTAGGGGGCCAGGATCTCCCTTACGGCCCCAATCAGCGTCTCCATCTGTTCCGGGGAACCCACGGTGACGCGGTTGTAGTCCTCAATGGCGGGTGTGGAGAAGTGCCGCACCAGGATCCCCCGCTCCCGGAGCCGCTCATAGAGGGCCCCGCCGGCGATGTCCGGGTGGCGGATGAAGAGGAAGTTGGCCTTGGAGTCCGTGACCGAAAAGCCCAGGGCCTTCAGCGCCTGTGCCGTCCGGCCGCGGGTCTCGGCCACCTTGCGGCAATTGTCCGTATAATAGCCGTTGTCCCCGAAGGCCGCGATGCCGGCGGCCTGGGTCATGGCGTTGACGTTGTAGGGGTTGGTGGAGTCCTTGATGGCGGTGAGATCGGCGATGAGCCCGGCGTCGCCGATGCCGAAGCCCAGCCGCGCCCCCGCCAGGGAGTGGGATTTGGAGAAGGTGCGGGTCACTAAGAGATTCCGGTACTCCTTCGTGAGCTGTACGGCGCTTTCCGCGCCGAAATCCACATACGCCTCGTCGATGACCACCACGTTTTTGGGATTGGAGGCCGCGATCTCCCGGATCTCCCCAAGCCCCAGAACGGTGCCGGTGGGGGCGTTGGGGTTGGCGATAAAGACGGTGCAGTTCTGGCTCAGAAAATCCCGGTAGTCCACGGTGAGATCCCCCCGCAGGGGCACCTGCCGCAGGCGGATGCCGTGGAGGTTCGCCAGAACAGGGTAGAAGCCGTAGCTGATCTCCGGACAGACCATGGGGATGCGCCCGTCGCAGAAGGCCATGACGGCGAAGTTCAGGATCTCATCCGATCCGTTGACAGGCAGGACGCACGCGGGATCCACGCCGTATGCCTCCGCCGCCGCCTGCCGGAGCCTCAGCGCCGTGGGGTCGCAGTAGAGGTTGGCGCCCGCGGCGGCCGCCCGGGCCGCCTCCGCCACGGCGGGGGAGGGGGGATAGGGGGACTCGTTGGTGTTGAGCTTGATATAGATGCGCTCCCGGGGCTGTTCCCCAGGGACGTAGGGCTCCAGCCTTGCGAACCGGGAGGAACGGAAAACGCTCATTTTCCCCACCTCGCAAGCCGCCGCTCCACGCTTTTGGCGTGGCCGTCCAGGCCCTCCCTGTGGGCGAAGAAGGCGATATCCGCGCCCTCCCGCAGCAGCGCGGCGGGCTCATAGTACATATACTGGGACTTCTTCACAAAATCGTCCACGGACAGCGGCGAGGAGAACCGGGCCGTGCCGCCGGTGGGGAGGGTGTGGTTGCATCCGGCGTAGTAGTCGCCCACAGGCTCCGGCGTGGCCCCGCCCACGAACACGCTCCCGGCGTTGACCACCTTTTCCAGGTAGTCCATGGGGCTTTCCGTGTAGATCTCCATGTGCTCCGGGGCGATGCGGTTGGCCGCCTCCACGGCCTTGTCCAGGTCGTCGGTGACGATGATCTTGCCGTTGCGGTCGATGGACACCCGGGCGATCTCCCGGCGGCTCAGTTGGGGGATCTGCCGCTCCAGTTCCGCTTGAACGGCCCTGGCCAGGGCCTCGCAGTCCGTGACCAGCACGGCGGAGGCGTTTTTGTCGTGCTCCGCCTGACTGAGCAGATCTGCGGCCACAAACTCCGGGTCGGCGGATCTGTCCGCCAGGATCAGGATCTCACTGGGGCCGGCGATCATGTCGATGGCCACCTTGCCGAACACCTGGCGCTTGGCCTCGGCCACAAAGGCGTTGCCGGGGCCTAAGATCTTGTCCACCCGGGGCACGCTCTCGGTGCCGTAGGCCAGCGCGGCCACGGCCTGGGCGCCGCCCAGCTTGAAGACCCGGTCGGCCCCGCCGATCCGCGCCGCCGCCAGGATCTCCGGCGCTACCCTGCCCCCCTTGGCGGGGGTCGCCACCACGATCTCCCGGCAGCCGGCGATCTTGGCCGGCACCACGCCCATGAGGACGCTGGAGAAAAGGGGAGCCGTGCCGCCGGGGACGTACAGACCCACCTTTTCCAGGGGGTGCACCCGCTGACCCAGCGTCACGCCCGGCCGGGGACGGACGGTGTAGCTCTCCTTCAGCTGTTTTTCATGAAATGAACGGATATTATCCGCCGCGTCCCTCATGACCCGGAGAAAATCGGGATCCAGGGACGCCAGGGCCCCGTCGATCTCCGCCGGACTGGCCTCCAGACTCTCCGGAGCGCCGCCGTCGAACCGGTCGCAGTAGTCCCGCAGGGCCGCGTCGCCCCGTTCCCGGACGTTTCGGATGATCTCGGCCACCGGGGCGGACACGTCGGCCGTGGCCTCCGTCCGGGCGAAGATCTCGCTTTCGGGCACCTGGCCCATGGTCATAAGCTTGATCATTGCGTTACCTCTATCCTGTCGTGAAGCCGGGACGCCAGAGCGGTGACGGCCTCGTATTTGAATTTGTAGCTGACCTTGTTGGCGATGAGCCTGGCGGAAATGCCGCAGACCTCCGCCAGCACCGCCAGACCGTTTTCCCGCAATGTGGCGCCTGTCTCCACGATGTCCACGATCACGTCCGAGAGGCCCAGAATGGGGGCCAGCTCAATGGAGCCGTTGAGATGGATCATGTCGATGCTCCGCCCCAGGGCGGCGTAATAGTCCCGGGTGATCCGGGTGAACTTGGTGGCCACCCTCAGCGTCCTGGAGGGGTCGTCCCGGAAATCCGGCCTGCCGCAGACGCACATCCGGCATTTGCCCACGCCGAAATCCAGAAGCTCGTAGACCTCCGGGGCGTATTCCAGAAGGATGTCCTTCCCGGCCACGCCGATGTCCGCCGCGCCCCGCTCCACGTAGATGGCCACGTCCGAGGGCTTCACGTAGAAATACCGGACGCCGTGCTCCGGGGATTCAAAAACCAGCTTCCGGCCGGGGTCGGCGATGTCGTCGCACCCGTAGCCGGCTTTTTCAAAGAGGGCGTAGACCTTGTCGCCCAGCCTCCCCTTGGGGAGAGCCACGTTGAGCATGTCATTCATGGACTTCACCTCCGTCGTATCTGAGGAGCTTCCCGTAGCGCAGCCCCTCCGGGACGGCCCGGTCGGCGCGGACGCGGACGCCCTGGGCCTCCAGGGCGGAGACCTTGCGCATCAGTCCCTCGGGATCCGCGCCGTCGTGAAGGATCAGCACGTCGGCGTCCAGGGCCTCCGGCGCGGGGAGCATCCGCTCCAAAAGGTTGAGATAGACGGCGAAGCCCATAGCCCCGGCCTCCTTGTGGAGCCGGCGCATCAGGCCGTCGTAACGCCCGCCGGAGAGGACGGGGGAGGGGACGCCCGGGATGTACCCGCGCATGACCACGCCCTCGTAGTACCGCTCGTCCGAGCGCAGGGACAGATCCAGATAGATCCCCTGGATCCCCCGCAGGGCGCGGGCCACGCGGGCCAGCTCCGAGAGGGCCTGGGCGGCGTTCTCCCCCAGGGGCAGGGCTGAGAGCCTGGCTGCCGCCTCCTCCAGGGGCGCGCGCAGATGGATCATGGTGTCGAAAAGCCCGGCGATGTGGGGGGAGACGCCGTTCCGCGCCAGCAGGGCGCGGGCCTCGTGGGAATTTTTCTCCCCGGCCAGCCGCAGAAGCTCGGGCCGGAGGGCCGGGTCGATGCCGGCGTCCTCCAGAAACCCACCTAAAAGTCCCAGGTGGGAGAGATCCAGGATGTACCGCCCGGACAGCGCCGCCAGACTGCGGGCGGCCAGGGTGATGACCTCGCACACGTCGAAAAGCCCCAGGGGCCCGATGCACTCCAGCCCCGCCTGACGGATCTCGGAGAAGCCGGAGCTGGGATCGGCGGCCCGGTAGACGTTCTCACAGTAGTAGAGCTTGCGCAGGGCGGGGGAAGGGACGGTGTTGCGGATGACGGACAGGGTCACGTCGGGCTTCAGGGCCATGAGCCGCCCGTCGGTGTCGGTGAAGGTGAGGATGGCGCTCCCGGTGATGAAGGAGCGGTTTTTGGCGTACAGGTCGTACTCCTCGAACCGGGATACCCGGTAGCGTGTGTAGCCGCGCCGGATCCAGATATCGGCAAGCTTTGTGAAGATCCCGTCGGTGAGGCCGTCGGCGCGAGAATAAGACATATAATTCCCCCCGGTTCCAGGTTTTTCGGACGATCCGGCA
Organism: uncultured Oscillospiraceae bacterium; assembly: GCA_947589545.1. Classification (GTDB taxonomy): domain Bacteria; phylum Bacillota; class Clostridia; order Oscillospirales; family Oscillospiraceae; genus RUG626. The sequence continues at coordinate 17,361 of CANQBA010000024.1, forward strand.
TAATAATAGACTATTATAGGCTGTATCACCGTGTTAGTCAAGTGAAGATATGTCACAAAAAAACTTGAAAAAACTCAGGATAATCAATTGACAAAGCCGAAAGGTTGTGGTAATATATCATGGCATCGGTTTGGAGAGATACCGAAGTGGTTATAACGGAGCGGTCTTGAAAACCGTCGGCGGGCAACCGCCCGTGGGTTCGAATCCCACTCTCTCCGCCACAAGGCTCCGAAGGTCGGGGCTTTGTGGGGGAGAGAGTGGACAATAGAAAAGAATACCGAATTGCGGAAGTACCCAAGTGGCCGAAGGGGCTCCCCTGCTAAGGGAGTAGTCGGTGTTGAGCCGAGCGAGGGTTCAAATCCCTCCTTCCGCGCCAAAAGGGCTTAAAAATCGCTGATTTAGCGGTTTTTAAGCCCTTTTTGTCTGCATTTTCACCCAAAAAGTTAAACCCGAAACGGGAGTGAAACGTCCTGCGGCGTACTCGCAAATACCATCAAAATCAAACCTATAGTTAACATTACAGTTAGCAGTTTTACGTCTCGACGTTTGAGCCCTTGCCCATGGAATCCACGGCGGCGTGGGCGGATTCGTTGGTGGGGTGGATGTACCGTTGGGTGGTGGTAAACTTGGTGTGCCTCATGACCTCCTGAATGACGCTGGGGGCGATATTGCCTAAAGCCAGGGCCGTGGCGGTGGTGTGCCGGCAGGAGTACGGGGCGCGATCCGGGATCCCCACGCGTTTCAGGGCGTCGTGATACTCGGCATAGAACGTGTCCCGGTTCATGCAGAGCACGTTCTTGATGCGGCTCTTGCTCTGGTCTACCAGATCCCGGAGAACCGGCTCAATCATCGTCGGGAAGACGATGGGTGTCTCCTTGCGTTTCTTGGTTTTGAGTCCGCAACCGTTGATTTCGTGGGCTTCCCAGTCTATCATGTCTTTCTTCAGGCCGAACAGCTCCCCCGGCATCATGCCGGAGTAAATCATGAGAAGAATAAAGCCGATGAAGCTGTCCCCGGATCCGTAGGCGTCCCACAGCTTTTTCAGCTCCGCCTCTGTAAAAGGTTCTATCTCCTTCTCCTCCAGCTTCGGCAGCCGGATATACTCCGCCAAGTTCGTCCTGGCGTGGCCTTCGGCCACCGCCCGCTTGTAGAGGTGAGACAAAACCGCCTTCATATCCCGAGCGGGATAGTAGGTGCTGGTTTTGCTGTTAATACAGCTCTGGAGGTCGGAGATCCCCAGCTCGTCGATGTTTCTCCCGGCCAGATCCTCCAGTCGGCTCCAGGCGATGGTGTACGCTGTTTGCTTTGATCTGGAGAGATCCAGGAAGTCGGAAGTCTTATAACCTGTCCAGTATGCCCGGAGGGTAGGAGCCTGGGGCGCCTCCTGGTGCGGGGAGGCGGCAAAGGCCAGAGCGGCCGTCTTCGTTTTGAATCCGCCCTTGGTCTTCCGTTTCTGCTTAAGCTTGCCATCCTCGTCGATGTAGGTTTCCTCGGTCCAAATTGCTGTCCAGGTACTTCCCCTCTTGATGGCGGTGCCCTGCCCGCTTCCTCGGTTTTTGGAAGCGATTCGGATCGTCTGCTCTGCCCCGCAATACATGCAGAACCGGCTCTCGTCGGGGATAGTCTTATGGCATTTCCGACATTCCATTGTATCCACCCCCTCGCGGTGCCCGAATTGGGCACACATTAACTTTCAATGTTACGCGGAATCACGCAGAGCGGATCCTCAAGGTTATGCGGGGGCTTTGCAACACAGCTGTGAAGCCCATCAATGTGCTCATTCAAACTCGGCTTGATGGTGTGCCACATCGGGTCGAGAATAAAGTCAATCCCCTCACGCCGCGCGTGCTTGGCTGCCGGGACAAAGTCGCTGTCTCCTGCAATTAGGACAATTTGATCTATGAGCCTCTTATGCGCCAGAGAAGCGATATCAAGGCCAATCCTCATGTCAACCCCTTTCTGCTGGATATCGAGGTGGAAGTCGGACTCTTTTAAATCGGCCACTTGTATATCTCCGCGGCATAACCGCTTGACAGCATCGGCATTCATAACGTAGCCTGCTGTGCTTTCCAGCAGTTCACCCATCCTCAGGGCGACTTTCCTCTTATGGGTCAGAGCCTCATGAAATGAGTTTGTCCAGGAATAAAGTTCGGTTCGTTTGAGCCATACATTTTTCTGGGTGAGCGGGTGCATGATCGTTTTATCTGATGGAGGACAGTCATATACGAAAATACGGTAGAGGTATTTCTGTTCTCTTGTCTCATTTCCGAAGTCTCCCAAGTGACGTATGCAATACTCGCAAAGCTCACTCGCGCGTTCCTGACCCGTTTTTTGCCCAAACAGAATGTTGGCCCGCTTCTGATAAAATGCGCTGTCCACCAAAATAGCTGTGCGTATCATTTGATTTTCCTCCTTAAGAAAAAACCCTTGGGTTCGACACATCCCGGATGGTGGGAGGTCTACTTCCAAGGGCTGTTTAAACAATGGTAGCATTAAGCTACACGCTTATAATATGCCCTTGAATCCGATTTGTCAACAGTTAAATTTTTTTACCTCCAAAAACAAGCGGCGCGGTGCCCAAAATGGGCACGGGATTGTGCCAAACCCGAGATTGTCCTTATCATTGGCCGGGCTTGAATTTGTACCCGCAGTTGAGGCATGTTACTACCAGCTTGTTGGCTCCCAATGCCCCGCCAACCAGACCTACCGGGCCGGCGACAAAGCTCCCCGCAGCTGCTTTGCCAAAGCTGAAGCCCTTTTTGTTGGCGGAGAGGGACGTGGAGCCGCATTTGGGACAGCAGGCCACACCGGCAGCTTTATTCGCCTTGATCCGCTGCTTGGCCTGCCCTCGTTTGGTCAGGGGGGTAGTGGCGGGAAGATCTTCGGCCCAGATGGTCTCAAGGGTTCCGTGCTCCGGAAAGGACATGAAAGTTTCCAGCAGGGTATTCTGAAACGCGGACAGCGTCCGTCTGTTTCCCAGCTCCACCGTCATAGATGTCCCGCTTCCGCTGAGGGGAAGCTTGTAGGTTAACGGGCCGCTGATATTCCCAACACCAATTCCCGCCTGGAAAAACAGACTGGCGGCTTGCACCTGCCCAAGAACGCGGCTGCAGAACAGCACCCGTCGGTCAGTGACCGCCACCACACCGTGGAGGGTGCCGACACCGGATATAGTGCAGTTGGCCACAATCGCATATGCCACGGGTTCGTCAGCCAGGATTTCATCCGCTGCTTTGATGGACGAGCCGGCCATAAGCGTCGGTGTGCCGCTCAGTTTAATTGCTTCCTGTAACGTCATGCTCATGTGCGTTTCCTCCAATTGGTTTACTTTGAGGCAAAATACGCTGTTGCGAACTGATATGCTTTGGTGTTTTTGGCGGGGGTCCACATATCGTTGCCAGGGCGATTAGCGATAGATTTGTAGACGCTGATGTCTTTAGCCGCAGCATTTGCAAACGCATAAAAATCGCTCATCATGGGACTATCGCCAATATTCCCTGGCTCCACACCGCGAAGAGAGCAGTATACAGCATAACCATATAGCGCTGCAGATTCTAAAGTGTCTACATTCTTAAGTGCGGCATCTGCGGCGTGGTTTCGTCCAGACAGCCAGGACATATGTATGTTTCTTGCCGTAAGGTAGGCCATGAACGACGGCGGGATATGTTTGGTGTCACCAGTCATTACTGATGTCTCAAACTGCATCTGGTCATCATCGGTTGCACCCTTTGGAAAAAGTAGTCCGAATTCTGACTTACCGGCAGGGCGGATCTCAGAGTCCGGGGATATTTCCAACGGCTCGACGAGTCCCTCTGTTGTGATGGCATACTCTCTTGCGCTCTGCTCGTCTTTCGCATAAATGTGCCGGGTGTTCTTCCGCCCGGTGGCAGCCTTCTTGCCGCTGACCACAAACTTTGGAAAATTTGAATACCCATACACCGGATGTGGAACCGGAGCATTGGCAATGATGTCATCGCCCTTGTCTTTTAGGACGAATTCCGGGCCTCCATCCCAATTTTTTGTCTTCGCTTTCTTCGCCCGTTGCTTTGCGGCAAAGAATAATAATATCGCTAAAACAAGCAAAATGATGATTATTGTCATTCGGACGCCCCCTTGTGTTAAGTCGTGACTATACTTGCCCCTTTACGCTTGTGCCCGAATTGGGCACGGGTCATACGTTCCGGTTTTTCCCGTAGAAAATCCGCCCGGAATTGAGCGTTTTTCTGTAACTGCAAGCTAAAGCAATATTCTTGTCAGGATTTACGCAGGCCTTTGCGTCACTGCATTCCTGATATCTGGAACAACATGACCACTCTGACGGGTAACGGTTCATGGATTCAATCATGAGTTTTAGAATCAAGTCTGTATATTTTTCAATGGGGTAATCATTATCAACATTGAGACGTACATACTTCTGCTGAGATGCCGCGACTTTTTTGGGGAACTCGTCAGGAATCAAGTCAGAGAAGATGTCCGGAAATGCCAAGTATTGTGCTTTTCCGTGGAGTTTGATACGGAAAACAACCATACTGCCTAACTTCAGTGATACATAGTCCCCGCTGAATTTGTAGCCGGGCTTCACTGCCGCCACGGATAGCAACGAAGCGTCACCGCCGCATTTTTCAACGGTCGATACAATTTGAGGATATATCCGGTTGATATAGTCTTTTTCAGCCTGACCATCTGGTACAATGTCACTCATGGCGATCTGATCAGTGTCATTGAAATTATTCTCGCTCATGCTTGCCCTCCCTTGGTTGCCTTGACCGCAGTCCAAAAATCACGCTCGTTGACAATAGTAACACCAGCTCCGGCTTTGCGGAGCGCTATTGCTTCTTCTACCTTGCGACCGTAGCAAGAAAAAGCCCAGCAGGGGTTGCCTTCATTCCCGACAATGAGATAATCTGTCTTTTTGGAAACGCTGGATCGGAAGACTCCGCCGAGCTCGACAACCTCATCTGTTATGGTGTCACGGTCGCATACACTGGATTTTCCTGTGAAGCAAAACACCTTTTTTGCGAAGCTGATATCCGGGCGGTAAGCGCAGATTCCTTCAACGGAGTATTTCTTCCGAAGATCGTTAAAATCAGTCTCTCTAAGGTTCCATGAATCTCTAAAATCAATGAAAGTGCCAAAGAACGCCATCAGCATATTTCTCTCATCCTCGGAGATTCTGCCATCTGCCAAGGCTGTATGTATCAAACTGTCGATTTCATCAAAAGGATATGTGCCCCGCAAATAGGAGTTATTCTCAAGCCAAGTCCGGAGTTTGATGATCTCGCCATCCGAAAGCGTTCCGTCTGACACAATGCCGTGTATCAGACCGGAGAGAAATTGAATTGAAGAAGTTGTGACATCATAGTATTTTGAGTCATCCACAAAGTTACTGCAAAGCCAGAGAATATCTTTCGATTCCTCTGCGTCAAGGACACCGTCAGCCAAAGCTTCTTGAACGACAGGTATAATCTCGGAAAAGGGATGACGGTTTTGGAGATGGGCATGGAGGGAACACCAGTTGGCAAGTTCCATGGCCTCAGCCTCAGATAGCCCATTTTCTGCCGTCATGCCAGCAACAAGACCACGGAGAGTATTGGCGGCTTTGTGCAACTCTGCCGGTTTTGTGAATTGACGGTAATCCTCAATTTCTGCGGTTCCCAAATCAGTACCCCCTATTTTGTGCCCAAAATGGGCACTTATTTTATTTCTCTAATATGGCTTTTCTTAGCCCACGCTTTCGCCTGTGTCCACAGGGAGAGCGGGGCTATTTTTTTCTTGGTATTCGGAAAGAATCTGGCGGATTAGTGCCCGGTCGCGGTCGGAGGCTTCACCATAAAGAGCGATGAGCTCCGGGAAATAGGGATCTGACTTGTACCTCCGCACTGCCGCCAGCGTGTCGCGCTCCACGCGCGTCAGGTTGGACGAGGGATATTCGCCGGAGCGTCGGGCTCTCTCTGCGTCGCAAATCGCGTTGAATGCCTGAGTGAAGACGATATCCAGGTCCTCCACGATTTTGTCTCCGTAGTCGTTGGTGCCCGTGGTGAAACTGATCATCTCCACCGCGAAATCAAACCACCGGGCCACTGCCAGCTCATCCGGCTCAAAGTAAAGCCGTGTGTCCAGCCACGCGACCAGCGTCTTCTCGTCGCAGAAGGACGGCATGACCAAGGTGGGTGGGATCATCTGCTCAACATGGAACATCAGCGGCCCATAGTATTCCAGAATCGTGTCCCAATTCTCAAAAATCCCATCACCCAGGACGTAATTCGGCGGCACGTTGAAGATTTGAGAAATTGTTTTGAGTGTGCTGTAATCCGGGTCCTGCGACGATGTCTCCCACATGGCCACGGTGGACCGACCCACATGCACCTGCTTAGAAAACTTGTCCTGCGTCAAACCCAGAACCTTTCTCAAATGCTTTATCCTATTCATGGAAGTCACCTCTCCTCTGATTATATGTCATTAATTATGACAGTTCAAGAAAAATGAAAAAATATTTGTCATAGCTATTGACAAGGCGATACGGATGTGCTATATATTTGTCATGTGATATGACAAATATATTTGACGCGATGGAAAAATGTCATAACCACGGACAGGAGGTGGATCGAATGTTAACGATGAACATCAAAAATTTGCGTCAGGAGGCCGGCCTCAGTCAGATGGATCTTGCCTGCCGCATGGGCGTGATTCGCTCAGCGGTGGCCAACTGGGAGTCTGAGATATCCCTTCCCATGACCCGGGACCTGCCCCGGCTTGCCCGTGTGCTTGGCTGTACGATCAGCGATTTGTTCGTTGACAGCCCCGGCAGCGGTCAGGCAAGCCCCAGCGCATGAGAGGAGTAAGCAATGCCAAAACCCATAGACGAGTACACAAAAGAGGAGCGGGATCTGATCGAAAGTCTGTTATTGCGTCTTAATCTGAAGGACTTATACGGGCATGCGGTCACGAGTTGGTCAGATGCGTGCAGGGTTTACAGACAGAATGAGACCGAAGAGGCCCGCTGGGTCAGAATTTTAGACATTGCCCGTCAGTATGGCGGGATGATGGATGATTGGATGGCCGGGACAATCGGAAAGCTAAACGTCTTTGAGATTGCTGTGGATGCGGCAGATCACGTTGGGCTTTATACCTGGAACGAGGCGAGGGACGGCATCAAGCGCCGCCAGCCGACAGACGAGGAGTTTGAGCGCTTTTGCGAGGCGTTTATGATCCGCTGTACCGCGGCGAAGGTTTCCCAGCAATAATTATACCCCAAGAAAGGGGACTGACACCATGGACAAAAACCCGATAAATTCCATTCAAAGGGCGCGGATCGGTAAAGGTCTGACCCAGGAAGCACTGGCCGAGCGGGCCGGGTGCTCCGTTGACTCTGTCCGGGCATGGGAGAGCGGGGCACGCAATTGTCCCATAGATATGTTGGGGATACTCAGTGAGATCCTCGCGGCCCCCTGGCTGACAGGCGTGTACCTGCGTGAGCAGTCCACGAGCCTGGACGCGCTGATCCCGGAGTTCAAGATCGGGCGGCCCCTGCCGGAGGTGGCGGCCGCGTACATATCCTGCATCCTGGACTTTGTCGACAACAGATTCGACCGGGCGCTCCTGCGGATGGTAGCCGACGGCCATATCGACGACGTGGAGGCCGAGGTTTTCGCGAGAATTATGGACATGGGGTCACAGATTACAAAGGCGTACTACGAGATGCGGTTCGCCGCGAGAAAGGAGTAAAACGATGACATTGGAAGATATTGAAGCGATGGAAGGCGAGATCATCACCCCGGATATCGCAGCCAAGATCCTGCAATGCAACCCGGCCTATATACGTGTGGCCGCCAGACAGTGCCCGGAGCGCTTGGGTTTTCCCGTCTCCGTTTGCGGGCACCGGGTCAGGATCCCCCGCCGCGCCTTCATCAACTTTATGCGTGGTACGACCGCATGAAGGGGCGCGTGGCGTAACCCATGAGGCCCATGAGAACAAAAAATGCCCCTGCCGGTGCGGGTAACACCGGTAGGGGCACATAGGGGCACATGGCGTAAGCCATGAGGACAATGATATTGTACCACTGCATCTGCGTTTTTGCAAGGGGGTTGAGCAATAAATGGACAGAAAGTCGGAGGGAGGCTACTATGCGGTCATTCCCGCCGTGATCCTCTTTCACGAAGATCTCTCCGCCAACGCCAAGCTCCTGTATGCGATCCTCACCAACCTCTGCGACCGGGACGGCTACTGCTGGGCAACGAATGAATATCTGGCGGAGCAGTTCAATACTTCTGAAAGCTCCGTTACCAGGTGGATCTCCCAGCTGGAGCGGCTTGGGGTCATCCGTTCGGAAATGATTCCAAACGCTAAGGGTTCAGAACGGCGTATCTATGCCGGCATCTTCGTCGTGAGCGAGGGGGGTGTCAGCAAAAATGCTGAGGGGGGTGTCAGCAAAAATGCTGAGGGGGGTGTCGGCAAAAATGACGACACCCCTAAAGGTAATATATTTAATATTAATAATCAAACTATGAATATGCCCCCTATAGTCCCCCAAGGGGGGACGGCGCGTGTTGGCGAGAAAAAAGCGAGGACGCGAGGCCAGGAGCATAAGGACACGGCTGACTGGAAATCGCTTCGTTTTGAGGGCTTCTGGAAATACTACCACTCTATCGCCCCGAAGGTCAATTCCAAACGTCAGGCGACCATCCGGGCGTGGGACAAGCTCAAGCCCTCCGACGAGCTGATCGACACCATGGGTCAAGCCCTCAAGCGCTTCGCGGCCTCGGACGAATGGCGGCGGGGGATCGGGATCCCCCACGCGTCCACCTGGCTCAACGGGCGCTGGTGGGAGGAAGCCGGCAACCTTCCCGCAGCGCCTGCCGATGCCGAAGACGGGGGATGGTCGGAGGACAAGGAGGTAATTTAGTGACAAGTAACCTTGATGAGCGGCTCATCAGGGACGGCATGGACACGCAGAACCTGACGGATATCCAGTACGCGATCATCGGCGGGATCCTGGCCTCTCCTGAGAAGGCCGGTTCCGCCATAGCCAAACTGCCGCTGGAGATCTTTTCGGATGAGTCCGCTCATGAGCTTTTTGAAGCTATCTCACGGCTCCACTTTGCGGACAGGCCCATCGACCGTGTGACCGTCCGCCAGGAGGTCGGACAGGAATATGCGCCTGTCCTCGAATACTGCGCCGAGATGGCCGCGGCGGATCTCGACTACTACGGGGATCTCCTGCTGGAGTTCGATATGCTCTGGCACGTCAAGATCCTGGCGCGGCAGATCATCGAGGCCCGGTCTATGGACGCCGTCCGCCCGATGGTGGACGCCCTCAACAGCCGACTCTGCTCCCGGCAGAGCGTCAAACCCGTCAACGCCATGGAGCTCATAAAGCGGTATCTCCAGCGCAAGGCGGACAAGACCCCGCCACCCGAGTACATAACGTTTGGTATAGCCGCGCTTGACGACGCCCTGTCGGTGAGACCCGGGGACGTGGTGGTCATCGGCGGCTACGCCAGCGCTGGTAAGACGCTTCTCGCGCTCCAGTTTGCCGTCCATATGGCGAAGAAGTATGACGTGGGCTTTTTCAGCCTGGAGACCAACGAGGACAAGCTGGGCGAACGGATCATATCCCGGTATGCCGAAATAGACTTCCGGGCCATCAAAAGGGGTACCGAAAGCCGGGAGGACATCGACCGGGCGGTTCGGCTCGGCATCGAGATCGGCGACTACAAGGGATCCCTGGAGTTTACCCACGCCACTGGCTTGTCGGTTCGGGATATCCAGTCCATCACCCTGGCCCGGAAGTATCAGGTCATCTTCGTGGACTATCTGCAGATCGTCAACGCCCCCGTGCGGGACATGCGGGAGCGGGTGACCGAGATCTCCATGGCGCTCCACACGCTGGCGCAGACGCACAACGTCGCCGTGGTGGAGCTGGCCCAGCTGGCCAGGCCCGAAAAGACCAAGGGAAAAGCGGCACCGCCGGATATGTGGAGCTTCAAGGAGTCCGGCCAGATCGAAAACGACGCGGATGTGGCCATGCTGCTCTATCCGTCGGATCTCAACGACAATCAATCCCCGCGTGAGTTGAAGGTCAGCAAAAATAAGGACGGCGCAAAGGTACGCCTGACGCTTGATTTTGACGGCGCCCACCAGATGCTCACACCGGCGCCGCGCTCGGTGGCGGATCAGGTCAACGCGGCATTCGCGGCCTCCGCCAAAGCGAAAAAAGGCCGAAGCGCGTCTCAGGATCTGGAGCAGGTGAGCATGGTAGCTGTCACCGCCCCGGATCTAAACTGCCCATTCTGAGGGAGGGAAAAACATGGTCAAAGTCGGAGACAAGGTTCGCTTTGTGCCCGGCGGGGTAACGGACGATTCGCACGAGCGCTGTCACAAGGCCGTAACCGGCACGGTGGAATGGGTCAACGAGGCCCACCGCACTTATGGCATCTTCGCCTATCTGGGTGACGGAGAGCGCCGGCGGCCATATCGGGAAAGCTTTAAATTTTGAAAAACAGGGGTGTAACCATGAGAACGATCACAGTTATGAATCTCAAGGGCGGGGTCGCCAAGACCACCACGACGGTGAACGTGGCGGCGATCCTGGCTCACGACCACAAGAAAAGGGTGCTTGTGGTCGATGCGGACAGTCAGTGCAATACGACTGAATTTCTTTCAGGCAGCGCGACCCCGGGCGGGACCCTGGCGGATCTGCTCCGGGACAAGGACATCGGCATCTATCGGTACGTCGTGGGGACGAAGATCAACAACGTGTATCTCATCGCCGGCAGCGACGAGCTTATGGATCTGGATCTGACGAAGGTGGAGACGGAAGCCGTCAATGCCGGGCATCTTCGGACGCTGGTAAACGGTTTTTCCAAATTAGGCGCGTATGACTACTGCCTCATCGACTGCCCGCCGGCGTTCAACGCGGCCAGCGCCGCGGCGCTTCTGGCGGCGGATGAAGTCCTGATCCCCATCAAGCTGGACGCCTTTTCCCTGCGGGGGATGACCAATCTGATGCGGCAGATCAACAATATGCGGGCCATAAACCCGGATCTCAAGCTCCTGGGCTGTCTGCCTACCATGTGGTACGCCTGCAAGCGTACCAAGGCGGCGGAGGAGACCTTGCGGGCATACGGCCTCCCGGTGCTTCCTCACGTCCGCCGTACCGATAAGGTTGACGATATGACCTTCGCCCAGCGGCCCCTCATTGAGTCGAGTCCCAGGAGCGCCGCGGCGGTGGATTACCGGGCCTTCGTCCGGTGGCTGGTAAAAGGGGGCGCTTTGAATGGCTGAGACGAAAAGCTTCAATTTGGCTGAGATTCTGAAGGACGTGCCCAAGCTGGACACCACGGGCGACGGCCAAAAGAGGATCGCGTACATAGACATCGCCCGTTTGGAGGACGACCCGAAGAATTTCTACACCCTGTCGGATCTGGACTCCCTCGTGGAGAACATCGAGCTGGTGGGGCTTCAGCAGCCACTCCTGGTACGGCCTGATCCTGACGCGACGGGATATTTCATTATCGTCTCCGGGCATCGCCGCCGCGCCGCCATACGCAAGCTGGTAGACGAGGGCCGGGAGGAGTTGCGGACGATCCCCTGCATCGTGGAATCCGGGCAGGCGTCCGAGGCCATGCAGGAGCTGCGGCTTATCTTTGCCAACTCCAGCTCCCGCAAGCTTACGGACGCGGAGATCGCCGACCAGGCTGACCGGGTGACCGCGCTTTTGTATCAGCTCAAGGAGGAGGGCGTCGAGTTCCCCGGTAGGATGCGTGACCATGTGGCCGAGGCGTGTCAGGTCAGCAAATCCAAACTGGCGCGGCTGAAGGTCATCAAGGAAAAGCTTGAGTCGCCGTTTATTCAGCGGTGGCAAGCCGGCGAACTGGACGAATCCCCAGCCTATGAGCTGGCCAGAATGCCCATGGACATCCAGTGGCGGATCGGCCGGTTCAAACAGCTCCCCTCCACCTACGACCTGAGGCGAATACGGGAAAAGGCGGAAGAAGGCGCCACATGGAATCCGGAGCTCAGATGCCCGGACGGGAAGCCCTGCACCCATGGCGACAGCTTCCTGCTTGCGTACGGCGAGCACCCCGGAAGGGGATGCGACGGATCTAAGTGCTGCATGGAATGTCATGACGGCGCGAAATGTGAGTATTACTGCTGTGACCGTATGTGCTCCAAGGCCAAAGCTGCGCGGAAAGAGCGACAGCGCCAGGAGAAGGGAAAAGCCGCGACGGCAGCGAAGAAGCGCTTGACGGCGGCCCAGCGCAAGACCGTCCCCTTCGCGAAGCGGGTGGCCCGCGCAGCTGATGCCGCCGGCCTGGAGGACGATGTAAGAATACCGTGGGGCTCCTGGGGTGATTCGACTGTCGGCGACGCCAGGGACTGGGCGGATGGACATTTTATACGCTGGCCCGCTTATGGGGTGGAATATCCAAGGTTTTCTCCTGACGACCTGTCTAAGCCTCTTGCGGCCGTGAAGGTCCTGAAGTGTTCCGCCGACTATTTGCTGGGTCTGACCGACGATCTCCACCCCTCGGCGCCGGCGCCCACCGAATACATCACCGGCCAGATCCCCGACCGCCCAACTGAAGCCATGGGGCTTTTCGACCTGGGTGATGGCCTGGATCTCTATCGGACGCCTATTCGTTGGGACGGAAAGCGGTGGACATTCTCCGGCGGTGTGACCATCGACAGCCCGTGTGTAGGTTGGTTCCCAATCCCTGATACGCCGAAGGCGTTGGCGCCGACGGGGAATCAGGCTGAAAATCAGATCGTAGAGGAGGCAGATGACGATGACGAGACTTAAAAAGGGCGATATCTGCCCTCTCTGCGGCGAACCGATCGAAACCAGCGATCCCTTTACCCTTGGGTACCTGAGTGCCTGGGCTGACCTTACGGCCAGTCCGGGCGGCTCTGCCGATGAGGGCGGTGATGCTCCCTTTCCGTTTGCGTATGCTGAGGAATGCGCGGCGCCGGCGGATCGTCCGGGGCGTGGAGGACGCCATTTACTGCGGCGTGTTCCTGGGAGCCTTCGGGCTTTGCGCGGCCCTGGCGGAGGGGCTGGCCCGGCTCCTGGGGGCATAAAGAGGGCGGGCCGCCCTACTGCAAAGAGCGGCCCGCCAAGGGTCAAGAGAGAACTATTACAGGGCTATTGTAGCCCGGAAAGGATGAGTTGTCAATGGGAATTTTACCAATTCTCTTCAACACAGATATGGTTCGGGCGCTCCTGGAGGAGCGGAAGACGGTGACGCGGCGGGTGGTGAAGGTGCGCTTTAGAGACGGAGAGGCCGGATATAACATCATCACGAAAGCACATACTGGAGAATTTTGCTATTTGGAAGTTTATGATGATTGGGAAGAAGAGGTGCGCCGTCTTGGTGCTCCATATCAGCCCGGGGATATCCTATACGTCCGGGAGACGTGGTATTACGAGTGGCACATGCATGACAGGACGGAGGGGGAGCCGGATTTGCCCGGCGGGAAGTATTCGCAAAGGTTCATTTTCAAGGCGGATCAGCCGGATTACCCCGTAGACATCGGCGTTGGCCGACATGGATGGCGGCCCGCCATCCATATGCCGAAGGAGGCCGCGAGGATATTCCTACGGGTAAAGGGCGTGCGGGCGGAGCGGTTGCAGGAGATTACCGAGGACGGCGCTGTGGCCGAAGGGATACTCCCAAAAGGCGGCAATTTTGCCATTGATGACTTTGAATCCCTGTGGGACAGTACCATTAAGCCCAAGGATCGGGACAAATACGGCTGGGAAGCCAATCCCTGGGTATGGGTCATCGAGTTCGAGCGGGTGGACAAGCCGGAGGGATGGCCGGAAGTCTAAATAATAAAGTGTTCTGGAGGTAAAAATGAAAATATTTGTTGATCCTTATGCCGGGATTGAATTTGGCAATATCAAAGACGCGGTAGACGACTTTTGCAAATATGTGCGCGAGCGCAACAACTGCGGCTCCAGGTGTCCCATCGGAAAGCGGACCTTTCAGGATTGTCTGACGTGGGCCAAGAAGCACCCCGACGAGGCCGCCGACATTATGTGTTTGGACATTGTGGAGGTGGAGACACCTTCGGAGGGGGAGGCGGCAGGAAATGGCTGAAATGACGGAGCGGGAGGCTCTGGAGGTGCTGGGGAGGAAAATCGGCTGTTTCGAATTGCCGATTTATGATTGCCTGTTACGCAGCTGCCGAGGATGTGATTATCACGTGACCGGTGACGATCTGATCAGGGCAATGAAGGTGGCCGCCGGGGCGCTGCGGGAGAGGGTGAACGTATGACGGAGTGCATTTTGGGGCGGACGCCGGGAAAACCGGTGCGCGTTCCATGCTCGCCGGGGGAGTGCCGGCGGTGCGGGTTTGAGCGGTCGGTGCAGGCCGAGCGGATCAGGAGGATCCGCGCCGGGGAGATGACAAAGGACTGGCTGGGGCGGTCCCGGCTGGTGATTGAGAAGAAAGGGGAAGATCAACCGTGAAAGTATTCAAAAACCCCGTCACCGGGGAGACGTTTGAGGATATTGCCGTCGCGAAGAGGAAGTATTGCTTATCTCACCCCTGCACCTCCGGCGGGTGCAAATTCCATGATGTGGTGCCGGAATTCAGAAAATGCGACGAATGGGCAATGAACCACCAGGAGGAGGCGGCGGAGTTCATGGGGCTGGTGATGGAGGAGACACCAACTGAACTGCGCGATACACCAACTGAGGAGTTGGTGTATCAGAAGCCCCTGAGCGAGTGGACGCTGGGAGAAGCTCAAGCGTTTTGCAAGAAGCGAACGGAGAGCCAAGATTGGGAAGGACTTGGCGCGGAATGCGAAGGCTGCCCCTTGAACGTGGTATGCGCCATTACCGCGTCGGAATGGGACCTGAAAGAAGCCCCGCGCCTCACTGAGCCCGAAATCGCCATCATGCGGGCGGTGGGGGCGAAGTGGGTAAGCAGGGATAAGGCCGTTGACCGGGTGGACCTTTGGAGCCAGGAGCCGGTGAACAAATATGACTCCGGCGTGTATATCTGGGCCCCGGAGGAAAAGAGCGGGTACATAGGGGAGGTTCAGACGAGCCTTTTCCCCTCCGTCCTCCCCGGCGACTGCATCGGCCCCATCGACACATCAACAACCGCCATGAGCGGTAACTGAAAGGAGACAACAGTCCCGGTTGACCACCGGGCTGTCAATCCCCGAGGGACGGGCCGGCCGGGTGTCCGGCCCGTACGGAGGTGCGGCGCGGTGGACGTAGGGGCCGCACACCTGGGCGGCCCCTACAATAGCAGGAGAAAATTTGTATAGGAGGCGAAGATGAAAAGAATTATTGCGTACATACTGGTCTCGGCGATTACGGCGGCGCTGGTGCTGGCGGGGGCGGTCGCGGCGAGGGCGGCGGGGCCGGAGGAGGAGCTGCTGGCGAGACAGGAGGAGGTACACGCCGCCGCGGAGTTGTTGAGGAGCCTGGGCGTTGAGGAGGATTCCGACGGGATCCGGGCGCTCCAGGAGGAGTGGTGGAGGTGCCAGGCGAGGCTCTATCCGCGATACACCGAGGAAGAGGTCGTGATGCTGGCAAAGCTCATGTGGGGCGAGGCCGGGGGGATCGAGTCGGTCACGGAGGTGGCGTGCGTGGGCTGGGTGGTCTGCAACCGGGTGGACGACCAGCCGGAGCCGGTGACGGTGGCGTCGGTCATTACGTCCCCCAACCGGTTCTACTACCGGGAATCCTTTCCCGTGCGGGAGGACCTCTACGCGCTGGCGCGGGACGTGCTGGAGCGGTGGACGATGGAGAGCCTGGGCTGCAAGCGGGCCGGGCGGGTACTGCCCGCAGATTACCGGTGGTATGCCGGGGACGGGAAGCACAACTGGTTCCGCAACGCGTACCGTGGCGGGGAGCGGTGGGGGTATTCCCTCCCAAGTCCCTACGAAAGTTGAGGAGGGGGCTATGAGACTGATAGACGCGGACAGGCTGTCTGCGGTTTTGCAAAAGAATTTTGGACATACAGGCGGTGCGGCGGTATTACAACAGCTTATTGATATTGCCCCAACCGTCGACCCGGTGGAGCACGGGCACGTGGTCTGGCGGGAGCGGCCATTTACCGGGCCGAAATATCAGCGGGGGACGTGTCTGAAGTGCGGGCAGGAAGCCGCTTTCATCCTGCCGCCGATAGAATATGACGAAGTGCCCTACTGCTCGCAATGCGGGGCCAGACTGAGCGACGATTTTCAGGACTTCTGCCCCAAATGCGGGGCGAAGCTGGGCCATGGGCTGGAGCAGATCAAGTCATTGAAGCCGGAGGGCGAGGAGGTACACGATGGGTAGAAAACCGGGAGGGATATGCTTTGACGAGGAGAAGGCCCTGGAGCTTTATCACCAGGGGTTGACTGACCGGGAAATCGGGGACAAGCTTTTTGTATCCAGCGCGTCAATATGCGGATGGCGCCACCGTCGGAACCTTCCGGTAAACTTCTCGCCCATGTACCGGGGCAAGCGGCCGGAGGTGACGGTGGAGGTGCCGGAGGGCCTGAAAACCGTCAGAGAGCGGGAGAAGGACGAAACGGCTTTAATGGAGCAGGCGCAGGAGATCAGTCAGGACGCGGACGGGGACAGGGGAGGCTATAGCGCTCCTGAGCCGAGCCCTCGTTTCGATGGCGAACCGGCTGATCCGCGGCGGGAGGACAGGAAGAATTTACCCCCCCTACCGGCGGCGCGGGCTTGCCTATAAACATAAGCTTCTGCGTCGGCGACTTTTCTGCCAGTTTGAGCGCACCGAATTACGAACGCGCTCTGGCGGCGGCGGAATTGCTCCTGGCGGCAGTCAACGCGGCGGGGGCTGTGCCCAAAACGGACACAAATAAATAACAGAGGCGAGAGGCTTTAGGCCCACGGCCCGATTCCGAAAGGAGATTTGGCCGTGGCGAAATACAGGAAGATCATTGAGGCGGGGCCGCTGGTGGTGGAGACTATCTATCCGGCCCCAAATCCCCGGGACACCCCTGACACACGGGCAGGGAAAAGGAAGCTCAGCTCGGAGGCACAACAGCGGATGAACTTCAAATATGCCTGGCAAAAGCTGAGGCTCCTGCTGGCGGCCAACTTTGGGAGGCGGGATCTGTGGATCACCCTGACCTGTGACGACGGTCATCTGCCGAAAAACAGAGACGAGGCCCAGCGCCTGATCAAGGGATTTTTTCGCCGGCTCAGGCGCGTGAGGGAACGGCGGGGGTGCGGCCTCCGTTATATCTATACCATCGAGCATAAGCACGGCGACGGCCGGTGGCATTTCCACGTGGTCATGAACGCCACGGGCAGCGATTACAAGGATATCGTCTCCTTATGGGGCGCGGCGCAGAACGTCGAGATCCGAAACCTCCGCGTGGATAAGGAAAAGAACTTCCGCACGTTGGCCATGTACATGTGTAAGGAGCAGCGGGACTCAGTGGGTCAGCGCCTGTGGTCGGGCTCGAAGAACCTGATCCGGCCAAAGCCGGAGTGTACGCGGGTGCCCGACGATGAGACCATCCACGTCCCGCGAGGAGCCACAACGCTGGAGGAATCGAACATCCGAAATCAATACGGTGTATTCCAATATGTAGAGTACCTTGTGCCCGGCTGGGAGCGTGGGGCGAAGGCACCGCGGCCCAGAAAGCGCCGGAAAAAATAAAAGAGCTTTTTATATTTTTTCGGTCTTGGGGGGTATATTAACTTTAGGAAAAGATGGTGAAAACACTTGCAAACAACGGAAAAACGTGATATGATACCAACAGTGAGAGACGGATTCCTGATATGCCCGTATGACGGCGCCAGGATCATGCGGGTGCTCCCCAAGACCACGGCGACTAACCTGGTGGTCTGGTGCCGGAAGTGCAAGCGGGAGTACGTCGTGAATATCGACAGAGGCGAGAGGCTTTAGGCCCACAGCCCACGATTGCGCAGG
Source organism: uncultured Oscillospiraceae bacterium (assembly GCA_947589545.1). Taxonomy (GTDB): domain Bacteria; phylum Bacillota; class Clostridia; order Oscillospirales; family Oscillospiraceae; genus RUG626. The sequence continues at coordinate 35,278 of CANQBA010000024.1, forward strand.
ATGCGTGATTGTTGGCTGTGGGCCTTTTTGTTTGTCCGGGAGGTGAGCGCGTGGCGATGAAGCCGCCAAGGCCCTGCCGGCATCCGGGGTGTCCGGTGCTGACGCGGGACGGCTGGTGCGAGAAGCACAGGCCCAGGTACACGCGCGGGGCCAGCGACGCGTGGCACTGGATGTATTCGCTGCCGGTGTGGACCGAGCGCCTGCGGCCGGCGCAGCTGACGCGGGAGCCCTTCTGCCGCGAGTGCGCCAAGGCCGGGCGGCGGGTGCGGGCGACTGTCGTCGACCACATCGTGCCGCACCGTGGGAATTGGGCGCTGTTCGTGGATCCTGCCAACCACCAGAGCCTGTGCAAGCAGTGCCACGACCGCAAGACGATGCGGGAACAATGCGAAGAACGGCAAAAAGGGCGGCGGGGATATTGAGGCTTTTGGACGGTACGCTTGGGCGGGTGCGCGGTGCGGGTGTGCCCGCGGGTAATTCCTTGCGAACCACCCCCCGGGGGTAAAAAGTTTTCCCCGCCTTCGACGAAGACCCCGGCCCAACCTACGTGAAAGATTTTTGCCCCATGAGGAGCCGGGGAAAGAGGCGCGGACGGGGCGATGGGAAGGAGATGCGTTATGGATGGACGGAAGAGGACTCGAAAAAGGTGCGGAGGCTGGCGGTGCTGTTGTTGTCATTGCGGGTGATGGACGCGCGGCGGCCGGCGGCGGAGATGCTGATGATCTTGCGACTGGCGGGTATGAGAGCGCGGAAGGTGACGGCGGGGTTGAGGTGACGGGGAAGAGACTGGAGATGAGGGACATCGACAGTATTATCCCCTATGCCAGAAATGCCAGGATGCATGACGGGGAGCAGATCGCGAAGCTGAGGGGATCCCTTCGACAGTTCGGATTTGTGAAGCCCCTGACCGTTGACGAGGACGGGAACCTGCTGGCCGGGCACGGGATCCTGACGGCGGCCAGGGCGGAAGGCATGACCGAGGTGCCCTGCGTAGTGGTCTCCGGGATCTCCGAGGTGGACCGGCAGGCCTATATCATCGCCGACAACGCCCTTGCGGATCTTTCCGCGTGGGATCCCAAGATGCGGGATCTGGAGGTCAAGCGGCTCGAGAGCCTCGGCGCCAACACAAAGCTCCTGGGGCTGAAGACCGGGAAGCTGGGCACGGTGGACGTTGGGGCCTATACCAGGGCAGCGCCGGGCGAGGGTGGATCCGCTGAAGGCGAGGACTGGTTTGAAAACCGGGAGAGGGACCGGGGCCGGCAGGAGGGCAACGACGAGTACAACGAATTTGTGGAAAAATTCGAGCTCAAAAAGACCACGGACGACTGCTACACGCCGGATGTGGTGTACGATGCGGTGGCGGAGTGGACGGCGGCGGAATACGGGCTGAACCGGTCACGGTTCGTCCGGCCCTTCTATCCGGGCGGCGATTATCAGGGGCGGGCGTACGGGCCCGAGGATGTGGTGGTCGACAATCCGCCCTTTTCGAAGCTTGCGGAGATCCTGCGCTTTTACGGCGGCAGGGGTATCCGGTATTTCCTCTTCGCGCCGGCGCTGACACTCTTCTCCCGCGCGGCGCTGGAGACCGGGTGCTGTATTGCGGCCTATGCCGATATTGTCTACGAGAACGGCGCTTCGGTCTGCACGTCGTTCGTGACCAATCTGGAGCCCGAGAACGTGAAGGCCAGGACCGCACCGGCGCTGACCGAGGCGGTGGAGACGGCGGTTCGCGAGTACCTGCGGGGCAAGCGGGCGAGCCTTCCAAAATACGAGTTCCCTGCTGAGGTCCTGACGGCGCCGGTCATGGGAAGATGGAGCCAGCTGGGGCTGGAGTTTAAACTGCGCAAGCTGGACTTTGTGCGGATCTCGGAGCTGGACGCCATGAATGCCGATGGCAGGGCCAGCGGCATCTTCGGCGGCGCGCTGTTGCTTTCGGAGAAGGCCGCGGCAGAAAAGGCCGCGGCGGAGAAAATCGCGGCGGAGAAGGCCGCAGCTGAGAAGGCCGGCGTGACGTGCTGGGAGCTTTCCGAGCGGGAACAGGCAATCGTCCAAGCTTTGGGCGAGGACAGCAAGTGAGGTGAGAGTATGCCGGGGACGAGACTGCCGATAGAGGTGCTGGATGCCAGGGGGCGGAAGCATATGGGTAAGAGGGAGCGGCAGGCGCGGGAGGATTCCCAGCCGAAGCCGTCCGCCGCCGTTAAAAAGCTGACGGCACCCAAGTGGCTGCCGGAGGATCTTCGGGAGGACTTTAACAGGATCGCCAGGGCCCTGGTGGATCTGATGCCCCGGCTCATCATAAGGCCGGACGCGGATACCGTGGCCAACTACTGCGTGGTATATGCGGCGTGGAAGTCCGCCACGAACCTGGCCAACGACGCCCTCAACCGGGAGGACCTGGAGGACGCCCAGGCGTGGAGCCTGGTACAGGACAGGTATTTTAAGCAGGCCAGGGCCTGCGCCAACGATCTGGGCCTGACGATCACCAGCCGGTGCCGGCTGGTGGTGCCGGAGAAGGAGAACCGGGGCGAGGAGAATCCGTTCTTGAAGCTCCGGGAGCAGATCGGTGCCTGAGCTGACGGAGCTGGCGCCGGGGATCGCCGTGCCGGCGCCGGACGACGGGGCGGTCTTGCGGTACAGCGAGGCGGACGCGGAGGTGGTCAGGGGGTTTTTCTCCCTGCTGGTATACGGCCAGAACGAGTGGGCCGGGCGGCCCTTCCGGCTGGAGCCCTGGGAGGATGAGGCCATCCGGGGCTTTTACGGGGTGCAGGTCCGGGACGACGACGGCAGCTGGGTCAGGTACCGCCGGTTTTTGTACGAGGAGCTGCCCAAGAAGAACGGTAAGAGCGAATTCGCGGCGGGGCTGGGGCTCTACCACCTGATCGCCGACGGGGAGAGCCTTCCCAACGTGGGGCTCTTCGCCACGGACAAGGTGAACGCCGACATCATCTACCGGTGCGCCAAGTACATGGTGGAGCACACGGCCCTGGGCCAGCCCGCGGGGAACCCGCTGGTGTGGTGCCGGGACAGCGTCCGGGAGATCAGAACCCGGTATGGCGGAGTGCTGAAGGTGTACTCCTCCGATGTGGAAAATAAGCACGGGTTTTCCTTCTCGGCCATTATCGTAGACGAGCTTCACACCTGGGCGAAGGCGGAACTGTGGGACGTGCTGACAGCGGGATCGGACGCGGCGAGGCGCCAGCAGGCGGTGATCGTCCTAACAACCGCCGGGGACGACCCGGATCGGAAGAGCATTGGCTGGGCCATCCACGAGAAGTGCCGGCGGATCTTAGCCTGGCGGGAGGGACGGCCGGAGCGGGAGCTGGATCAGGATGACCCCCAGTGGCTGCCCATCATGTACGGGATCTCCGTGCTGACCGGCGACGATCCGGACGCCATCGCGGCCCTGGACATCTACGATGAGGCGCTGTGGCGGCGGTGCAATCCATCCTATGGCGTGACCATCAAGACCAGGCAATTCAGAGCCGAGGCCCGGGCGGCCCGGCTCAGCGAGGCAGCGGAGAGGACATTCCGGTGGCTGCGGCTCAACCAGTGGATCGCCACGGACGAAGTCGGCTGGGTGCCGGTGACCGTATACGACAAGACGCAGTTTAACCGGCCTGAGTGGGAGGGCCTGTCCGTCCTGGAGCGCCGGCGGGCCGTGCGGGAGTACCTGCGGGGCAAGAAGTGTTACGGGGGGCTGGACCTCTCCACCACCACGGATCTTGCGGCCCTCACATTGTGCTTCCCGCCCCAGCCGGGTCTTCCGGAATGGGTGGCGCTCTTCTGGGCCTGGAGGCCCCAGGAGGGGGTCGTGGAGGCGGAGCAGAGGGACCATGTGCCCTACCGGGACTGGGCGAGAGCTGGGTTTTTGGAGCTGTGTGAGGGGGACATGATCGACTACACCCAGGTTGAGGAGGTTATCCGGTCCTGCAAGGATATGTTCAATCTCAAGAGCCTGGGCGTGGATCCGTACCTCAGCCGGACGTTGACCCAGAGGCTGACGGCGGCAGGGGCACCGGTGGTGGAGATCCCGCAGACGCTCTTGTCGCTGAGTCCGGCTACGAAGGAGCTGGAGCGGCTGACCCGGGCTCACGAGATGCTCCACGAGCACAACACCGCCTGCCGGTACTGCTGGGGGAACGTGAGGCTCCTGACGGACTCCAACGAGAACATACGGCCCACCAAGAAAAAGAGCATCGGGCGCATCGATATGGTGGTGTCGTGGATCATCTGCATGGCCGCGGCGATGGTGGATATGGCCAAGCCCCCGGAGCTGGGCGAGGCCATCGCCGAGGGGAATTGGAGTATGTGACAGAACCTTTTTGACCGTGCCCGACTTGGGCACACACGAATTTGTCCCACGCCGCCGTGTTGACAGTCCGGTGCCTACCGGGAAATAGCGGCGGCCTGGGACGCTATATGCCCCTTGCCGGCGCGGGAACCGGGCGGGGGCGGGGCATCGTTTTATCCTTTTGTGAGCCGAGAGACTGTAAGTCCACGGGCCGGGGATCAGAGGAATCTGATTTCCGGCCCGTTTTTGTTTGGAGGTGTTTGGATGACCGTGAAAAAGGCCAGGGACAAGCCCAGGCGCGTCCTGGATGCCGCAAGATCGTGGGTGGCGGATATCCTCCTGATCGCCGGAGCCGTCATGGTGGCCGTCGGGGCGGGGCTGATCTACGTTCCGGCGGGGTGGATCGCCGGCGGGGCGCTGGCCATTGCCGGCGGCGTTCTGGCGGCCAAAAAGGAGCCTGGAGGTGACGACGGATGATTTTTGACAGGGGCCTGCGTAAAAAGGGCAAGATCGGGCCCGCCCCCAGGACGTTGACGCTGGAGAGCGCTGACGGCTGGGACCTGGACAACGTGTCCATGAGTACGGACAGAGCGCTCAAGGTCTCCACCGTGTACCGGTGCGTGGATCTGCTCAGCACCTCAATGGCGATGCTGCCGGTGTACCTGATGCGGGAGACGGACAAAAGACGCATGTCGGATCACCACCTATCCCCCCTCTTGTGGGGGCGGGCCAACGAGGCCATGACCACGGTGGATTATACGGCGCTTCTAAAGCGCAATGTCCTTCTGCGGGGGAATGCCTACGCCTATATCCAGCGCGATTCCAAGACGGGTTGGCCGGTGGAGTTGATCCCCCTGGAGCCGGATCTGACATCCATCTACTTTGATTCCGCGGGACGGCAGTGGTACATCTACACCAATCCGCGCACGGGCGAGACGACAAGGCTTTACCCGGAGGATGTCCTCCACTACAAAGGCCCCAGCGCCGACGGGATCTCCGGTGTGTCCGTGCTGACCAGCGCATCCATGACCATCAAGACGGCCCTGGCGGCGCAGCAGCACCAGACAGATCTCTACACCAACGGCGGACAGCCCTCCGGCGTCCTGACTGTGGATACCGACCTGAGCGGCACGACTGAGGAGACGGACGCGGAGGGCAATGTCCTGACCGTAACCCTCAAGGACGTGATCCGGCGGGAGTGGGAGCGGGCCCACGGGCCGGGGCGCGCCTTCCGGGTGGCCGTGCTGGATCACGGCCTCAAATATCAACCCATTGGGCTGTCCAATTCGGACGCCCAGTTCGTGGAGTCCGAGGATGTCCGCGTGGCTGATCTGTGCCGGTTTTTCGGGACTCCCACGCACCTGGTCTTTGCCGGGAAGCAGTCCTACCAGAGCAATGAGCAAAATTCCCTGGAGTTCGTGCGCTACACTCTCCAGGGAGACGTGACCCGGTGGGAACAGGAGGACTCCCACAAGCTCCTCCTCCCCTCCGAGAGAGCGGAGGGCCTGCGGGTCAAGCGGGAGATGAAGGTCTTCCTCCGGGGCGACACGGCGGCCCAGGGCGCCTGGTACAAGGCCATGCGGGAGGCCGGTGTCTACAGTGTCAACGATATCCGCGCCCTGGAGGATCTGCCGGAGGTCGAGGGAGGCGATACGCGGTATTCAAGCCTCAACTTTGTCCCGCTGGAGCTTTTCAGGGATCTCTCGATCCTGCGTGCCGGCGCCGGTGACGGTCAACCCGCGGCAGATGAGGTTGACGACGATCCTGAACACTCAGATTAGGAGGCGAAACAATGAAAAAAGAAGATACAGGCCCCGTGCTTAAGGGCGCGGAGGTGCAGCGGGGCGGGGAGCTGACCCCGGACGCGATGGCGCTGATCAACCGCCAGACGCTGCGGGAGCTTTCCGCCGATGAGGTCTTTACCTTCCGGGTGGCGGCCGCGGGGAACGAGGTGGACAGGGATCTGGAGCGGTTCACGGACAAGTCCCTGGACGACATGGCGGCGCTCTTTGTGGGGCGGACGGTGATCTCCGACCACAAGTGGGCCTCCGCCGGTCAGGTGGCCAGGGTCTACGCCGCCAGCGTGGAGGCGGAGGCCGGGAGCGTCAGGCGGCTGGTACTCAGCTGCTATCTCCCCAAGACGGACGCGACCAGGCCGGTGATCGAGGCAATCGAGGCGGGGATCCTGCGGGAGGTCAGCGTGGGCGTTTCGGTCAAGTCCTTTGGCTGCTCCATCTGCCACAAGGATTATCTGGGTCCCGACTGCGCGCATCTCCGGGGATGCAAGTACGAGGGCCATGTCTGTCATGTGGAGCTGGACGGCATCAGTGATGCCTACGAGCTGAGCTTTGTGGCCGTCCCGGCCCAGCCCAAGGCCGGCGTGATCAAGCGCTATGACTCCAAGGAGGGCGACGGCTGCGCCGCAGACGACCCGGACGCGATAAAGAGATCCGTTCTCCAGCTGGCGAGAGCAAGGCTGGAGATGGAGAAAAACAGATTTTGAATTTTGAAAGGAGTTTTACACATGACCGCAAAAGAAAAGCTGCTGGAGCTGAAAAACAGCCGTGCCGCGGCTATCAAGGCCGCCGAGGAGGCCCTGGGGAGGGGCGACATGGCCGAGCATGAGAAACAGATGGACGAGGTCAAGTCCATCAATGGCAAGATCGAGGCGGCGGAGGCCCTGCTGGCGGAGATGTGGCGGGGCGGCGCCCCCGATCCTGAGCAGCGGGAGAAAACGCCGCAGGTTGGCGATGGGAACCCCCCGCTGTCCGGGCTTAAAAAGGCCGTTAAGGCCCTGGCCAACGCCGCCCGCAATGGATTCCGTGTAAATAAGGCCCAGGGGGACAATCTCTCCGAGGGCGAGGCCGCCGACGGCGGCTACACCGTCCCGGAGGACATCGTGACCAAGATCGAGGAGCGGCGCGACGCCAAGGAGAATTTGCTGGGTCTGGTGACCGTGGTGCGCGTCAAGACCAACAAGGGCGCCAGGACGTTCAAAAAGCGCAAGCAGCTCAAGGGCTTCGCCACCGTGGCCGAGGCCGCGAAGATCCCCAAGAGCGAGGGGCCGGAGTTCGAGCGCGTGGAGTACTCCATCGAGAAACGCGGCGGTTTCCTGCCCGTCACCAACGAGCTGCTGGAGGACTCCGATGCGGCCATCGGCCAGGTGGTGGTTGACTGGATGGGCGATGAGTCCCGTGTCACCGTCAACAAGGAAATCGTTGATGTCATCAAAGCCCACGCCTCCACGGCGCTTGAGGGCCTGGACGACATCATCAAGGCCTGGATCAATCTGGGATCCTCTTTCCGCGCCACCAGCGCCATCATCACCAACGACGACGGCCTTGCGTGGCTGTCCACCCTCAAGGACAAGAACGACCGGTACCTGCTGAGTCCCAACCCCGCCGACCCCAAGGCCCTCCAGCTGGCCGCCGGGCCTCATGTCATCCCCGTCAAGACCTTTGACAACGAGACCATCCCCTCCGACGGCACCAAGATCCCGTTCATCATCGGCGACCTCAAGGAGGGTATCTTCTACTTCAACCGCCGGCAGATGACCCTGACGATGTCCAACGTGGCCGTGGCCGGGGACTTCAACGCCTTTGAACAGGACATGACCCTTTGGCGCGGCACTCTGCGCGACGACTGCGTGGAGCGCGACGCCGACGCCTACGTCTACGGGCAGGTGGACACCGCGTCGGGGGAATAACCGGGGCTGACCTTGTCAAAATCACCCCTCAAGGTCAGTCCCTTAACGACTATGGGGTGGGCGAGATTATGGCTTCCGCCATCATGGGGCCGGACGTCTCCATCGCGTGGGAGGGTACCCAGGGCACGGTGACCGGGGCGTTCCCTCAGGCGACGGTCAAGGGCTTCTCCGCTTTGCCGGAGCAGCAGAGCGGACACTACTTCGCTTTTGAGCTGGATGAGCAGTACGAGGGGCAAAAAGTGACCGTTATCGGCGCCCACCAGAAGACCGCCCAGGATCGCAGATGGGTCATCCGGCTGGATGAGCTTTACGCCGGGAGCAAAAAGCTCACGGTTAAGGTGGCCGGGGAGACAAAGTTCACCCTGGACTTTGCCGGCGCCACACTGGCGGCCGATGACTAACCGCTGCAAGCCGCAGGAGCGGATCCTCCTGATACGCTGGCCCTTTGGGGCGGCATTGCGGCTGGGGCCGGGAGATAACTTTGAGCCGAGACAGATCCTGCCGGACGGCATGACCGTGCGCGCCCTGCCGGTGCCGTCATATGCCGCGGTGCCGGGGTGGATCTGTGTGGAGGCGGAGCTTTTCCACGGGCAGGTCTGCCACGGCTGGATCGATGCGGCCCTGGTGGAGGACGTGGCAGATTAAGGTGTCCAAACCGGACACGCGGAGGAGGTGAGTGCCGTGGATGATGAGCTGGCGGCCGTTAAGGCCTATATGAGAGTGGACGGCGACGATGACGATGCCGTTATCCTCGCGCTGCTGGCGGCCGCAAAGGTCTATCTGGTCAATGCCGGCATCCGGCGGCCGGAGACGGGCGACGATCTCTACAACCTGGCGCTGTGGAGCTTGACCCTCCATTATTACGACCACAGAGACGCAGTGGGAGACGAGGCCTCCTTCCCCACGGGGCTGCGGCCGATCCTCACGCAGCTCAAACTGGTGGGCGCAGCCAGGAGAGAGGGGGCCGCGGCGCCGTGACCGATGCGGGCAAGAGGCGGTGCAGGATCGTCATCCAACGGTTTTCCGGCGAGGTGGACGTCTACGGGGATCCCCAGTACCGGGATGACGCGCAGTGGACGGACGTGTGCGCCCTGTGGGCGTCCATCTCCCCGGTGAGCGGCAAGATCTTTTATGCCGCGCAGCAGGCGCAGGCGGAGGTCAGTCACAGCGTATGCGTCCGTTACCGGGCGGGGCTGACCACGTCCATGCGCGTTAAGTACGGAGACCGCATCTTTCGGATCGTGTCCATCCTGGATCCGGAGGAGCGGCACGAGGAGCTGCGGCTCATGTGTTGGGAGCTGGTGGACTGATGGCCAAGACCGGGATGGAGTTCAAACTTGACTTTACGGAGATGTGGAGGCTCCAGGCCGCTTTAAACCGTCTGGGTAATCTGCCCCAAAAGGTGGTTAACCGGGCGGCCGGCAAGGGGGCCACGGTGGCCGGCAGAGCCATTCGGGCGGCGGCGCCGGTGGGCAAGACCGGACAGCTGAGGCGGGGCTTTGTTCGTAAGCCGGAGCGATCCAAGACCAAGGGCAAAAAGGTCTACGATTACTCTATGGATCCGGCCAAAAACGACATTTTCCAAAAACCCATCAAAAACCCCGGCGCGCTGGGCGGCAAAAAGTACGACCATGCCTACTATCCGTCATCGGTGGAGTACGGATTCTTGGCCCGCGCAAAGGGCGGCGGGGTCTACCATGTACCCGGCCAGCACTTTGTGCGCAAGGCGGCGGAGTCCTCCAGCGCTGCGGTGCAGCGGGTCATCATTGACACCATGATGACGGAGATTGAGAAGGAGTGGAGGAAAAAGTGACCGTATTTGAGCTTATTCCCGCCGTTCTGCGGCCGGCAAAAGTCTATCCCGGAGAGGCTCCCAAGACGGCCGGCAGCCCCTTCGTCGTCTATATGATGGCATCCAACCGGGAAAAGATGGCCCTGGACGGGCCTACGGGCCTGTGGACCGCCGTTTTCGACGTCAACTGCGTGGCCGACACCTACTCCGTTATGGTATCTCTGGCGGAGCGTGTTAGCTCCGCCCTGTCGGAGATACGGGGCAAAACCTTTGACGGCCTGCTCGTTGAGCAGGTCAATATACAGGCCTCCCCTGACCTCAAGGAGGTGGACGTGGGCCTCTGGCGCCGGCTGTATACGCTGACGCTTGATTATCAAGTAACCGATTAACCAAAGGAGGTACAAATTGTGAGTAAATCCAACTCGGTCGGCACTCAGCTGATCATCAACAAAAATCCCGTGGGCGGGCTTACCTCTATCAACGGCATCGAGATCACCGCCGACACGATCGACGTGACCGACCTTGGCAACAAGGACGGGTACCGGGAGAAGCTGCCCGGCTTCAAGGACGCCGGCGAGGTGGCCGCAGATGGCTTCCTGGACTCTGACAACGAGGGGCAGACCGAATGCTACACGCTGCTGGATTCCGGTGAGGTGGTGGACTGCGAGATCAAATTCCCCGAAAAAATCGGCAAGAGCTGGACGTTTAAGGCGTGCGTCAGTAAGTTTTCCACCAGCGTTGACGTGGATGATGCCCTGAAGTTTTCTGTCACCCTGGCCGTGTCCGGCAAGCCCACGCTGGGCGCCACCGCCGGCGCTTAAAAAGGAGGTCTAACCAATGGCTAAGACTAAACAGCCCGTGCCTGAGACGGACGACGAGCATAACGATGTGGTCATCCTGATGCTGGACAAGCCCAGGGAGCTGCGGCTTGGGCATAAGGCGATGAAACGCTTCTCGGCGCTGACCCACAAAAAGATAACTCAAATGCAGGATGCGTTGGAGGACTATGAGACGCTGTCCACCCTTATCTACACGATGCTGTGGGCGGAGGACAAGACACTGTCGCCCGGCATGGTGGACGATCTCATCGATGACGCCGGGTGTCGCCAGGAGGATCCGTTGACGCTCGGGGACATTTATGACGCCGTATCTCGGGCGATTACCGCCGCCTTTGGCGGCGATGCGGATGAGCAGGCCAATGGGGAGAACAGCGGGGAGACCGCCGAGGAGTCCCCTACTCCGGCGGCTGGGACTGGCGAGACAGTCTGAGCCTGGCCGCCACGCTGGGGATCTCCGTCCAGGAGTGGGAGCTGATAACCCCGGCGGAGCTTAATCTCTATGCGCAAGCAGAGAGACGCCGGAGAGAGGATGAGCAGCGTCTTACTGAGGCTAATATCTATTCGCTGGCGGCGCTGATCCGCTCTATGGTATGGGCCGAACGCCCGCCGTCGTTTGAGCGCGTGTTCCCGGAGCGGGAGGACGCCAAAAAGCCCATGACGGATGAGCAGATGTATGCCCAGGTTGTAATCCTTAACCGCATGTTTGGTGGAGAGGAGGTGGACTGATTGGCAGTTGTCAAAAACTTAATGGTGCGTGCCGGAGCGGACTTTTCAAAGCTCACCAAGGCGATGCAAAAAGTCCGGAGCGATACCGCGGGGATGCAAAAAAGCGTCAACACCTCCTGTTCGCGCATGTCCTCCGCTGTGGACGGCGTGGGCAAAATGTTCAAGCGCATGGCGTCCGCCATCTCCATCGCGGCCATCACGGCGGCGGCCAAAGCGGCCAAGGACGCGTATGATGCGCAAATCGAGGGGGAGACCAAGCTCGCCACCGTTATGCGCCAGCGCATGGCCGCCAGCAGCGCCGATGTCAAGTCCATTCTCGACCTGACAGCGGCCCAGCAGCGTTTGGGCGTGGTGGGCGACGAGGTGCAGCTTGCCGGCGCCCAGCAGCTGGCGACGTTTTTGAGCCAGGCTGACAGCCTCAAGACCCTGCTGCCCGCCATGAATGACCTGGTGGCCCAGCAGCACGGCCTCAACGCCACGCAGGAAAACGCTGTGAGCGTGGGCAATATGATGGGCAAGGTCATGCAGGGGCAGACCTCCGCGCTGCGCCGGGTGGGCATCACCTTTACGGCCGCGGAGGAGGCCGCGCTGAAGTACGGCACCGAGGCCGAGCGGGCGGCCATGCTGGCGCAGGTCATCACCAACAACGTCGGCCCCATGAATGCGGCGCTGGCCGCAACCCCCGCGGGGCGCCTAAAACAGGTGAGCAACGCGCTGGGGGACATCAAAGAGCAATTCGGCCAGGCCGTGAGCCAGGTAACCACCGTATTTCTCCCGGCGCTTAACCTGGCGTGCAGCGTGCTGGCCTCCCTGGCCACGCTGGCCAACAAGGTGGCCCAATCCATTGCCAACGTGTTCGGCGGCAGCACCGCCGCCGCTAAGACGGTAAATTACACCGCCGCCGCGGCCAGCGGGATGGAGGATCTGACCGAGTCCACCGAGGCCGCCGGCAGCGCCGCCAAGGCCGCGCAGGCGCAGCTGCTGGGATTTGATAAGATCACCAAGCTGTCAGATAACGCCTCCGGATCCTCCGGGGACGCTTCCGCCGAGAGCGGCGGGGGTGTCGTCGGAGGCCTCGCCTCCGAGACGGCGGACGGCGCCGATGAGGCGGGCGCGAGCATCGGATGGCTGGAGCGGGCCCTTGCCAGACTTAAAGCCACGGTGAACAGCCTGGACTTTTCAAAGGCCTCTGCGGCCTTTGAGCGCCTTAAAACGTCTCTCAAGCCGCTTAAGCAGGAGCTGTTCGCCGGACTCCGGTGGGGCTATGATAAGGTTTTGGAGCCGCTGGCACACTGGGTCGTGGAGGATGGGATCCCCGGGTTCTTGGACGCCCTGCGCCGAGGCGCATCCGCCTGCGCCGACCCCTTGCAGCGCCTGGGCGCAGCTTTGGCGCCGCTGGTTTCCGGTGCGTTTGACGGCCTTAAATGGGCCTACGACAATATCTTCATCCCCTTCGCAAACTGGACAGGCGGCGAGCTTATCCCCGCGTTTCTCGATGCGCTGGCGGGTACGGCGGACGCCCTGTCCGCTGTGCTGGAGGCTCTGCGTCCCTTGGGACAGTGGCTTTGGGACGAATTTCTCCTCCCCGTCGGCCAGTGGACCGGCGGCGTGATCGTAGATGTCCTCAAAGCAGTTGGCGACGGGCTTAGGGTTGTGGGCGACTGGATCCGCAAACACAAGCCGCTTGTAGAGGATATTGCCATCGTCGTCGGTTCTTTCGCCGCCGCTTTAGGCGCCGCGGTGACCTTCCTGCCCTCGCCGATTGGGTTAGTCGTTATCGCCATTGGGGCGCTGATCGCCACCGTGGCGCTGCTGGCAAAAAACTGGGACTCCGTTAAGGAGACTGCCGCAAACGCGTGGGCCAAAATCAAGGAGACCTGGAGCAACGTGGCCGACTGGTTTGACACAACTGTCATCCAGCCGGTAAAGGCCGGATTCGTCGCGGTCACGACGTTCGCAAAAAAGGCATTTTCGGACGCCTGGAGCGGGATCCAAGGCGCATGGGCGTCTGTCTCCTCCTGGTTTGCCACTAAGGTTATCGACCCGGTTAAAAGCGGGTTCCGGAGCATGGTCAACGGCGTGATCGGCTTCTTCGAGGGCTTGGCCAACGGGGCGATCCGGGCGGCCAATGCCATCATCAAGGGGCTTAATAAGATCTCGTTTGACATCCCGGACTGGGTGCCGGTCATCGGCGGCGGGAAATTTGGCTTTGACTTCAAAACACTCAACACGATCAGTCTGCCCCGGCTTGCAAAGGGCGGCATTGTGGATCGCCCGACACCCGCCATTATCGGCGAGGCCGGCGCGGAGGCCGTGGTGCCGCTGTCGGAAAACGCGGCTTGGCTGGACGCGCTTGCCCGGCGCATCACGTCGCGTGATAAGCAGGGGGCCAGATCCCTGACAATACCCGTGTATATCGGCGGGCGTAAGGTCACGGAGCTTGTCATCCAGGACATCAACGATATTACCCAGACGACCGGGGTATGTCCGATCCATATTTAAGCTTGGGGATGTGCCCAGTTTGGGCACATCCCTTAAAAGAAAGGGGGCGCGGGGATGCCGCTGCTGACTATAACGGATCTCACCGTTGACGGGGTTGTCCTGCCGCAGCCGCTGATAGGCGGTGTCTCAATCAAACCCGAAAAGGTGTGGTCGAAAAATACCGGACGGACGGCCGCCGTGACGATGGTCGGAACCATCCTGGATGTCAAGACCACCGTGGATATCAAGTGGCCGGCTCTGCCGGTCGAAAAAGTGGAGCTTATTGAGCGGGTTGTCTCCAACAAGGACAGGCCTTTTGTTCCGATGAGCTTCACCGATCAGACTGGCGCCAGTCGCACCATGACCGTCTATTTTGGGACGCCGACATATAACTGCTTTGATTGGATCGACGGGGAGTGGAGGGTGACGGATTTGTCTGTCTCCGCCGTCCAGCAATAAGGAGGGTACGCCATGATCGAGACCTCCGCCGCGTTTGCGGCGCTGCTGGATACGGCCCCCTTCCGCCTACACCTGGCCCTGGCGGACGGCACGGAGGTGCCCCAGATCGCCGTCAAATCGGCTGAGTGGTCCGGCGGCAGCAACGCCGGGGACGATATCACCCTGGGCAGCACCGTGGCCGTCCAGCTCAAAGCCGAGCTGGACAAAGAAAAACTGGGCGGGCTGGATCTGACCGACAAGGATGTGGCCGCGTCGCTGACCATCGACGGGGCCGACAACAAGATCCCGGTGGCCTCACTGCGTGTGGACGGTGTGACCGGTGATGACGATAAGCTTACCGTCTCCGCCTGCGACGCTATGGTGTGGGCCTTCAGCGCGGATTACGCCCTGGACGATGAGGCTCTGGGCTTTGACTGGGACGCGGGCGTGGACGCGGAGACCCTGCTGCGGGCCATCTGCGAGGAGCGGGGCGTGGAGCTGGCGACGGACAACCTGCCGGCGGTGCAGCTCCGCTACGCCAGCCCCTCCGGATATACATATCGGGAGATCATCGCCTTTTTGGCCTGCCTGTGGGGCCGGTTTGCGCGGATCGACGGGTTGGGGCGGTTAACGCTGCAATGGTATGCCAATATCAACGGCGCGGTGGAGACGGTCTTGGGCACCGAGGACGGGGCTGTGCTGGATTTCGGCGGGTTCGCCCTGTCCCTGGAGTCCTCCGACGCCGCCGCGCCCGCCCGGCGCGTGGGGCCGGAGCGTTACTATGACGGCGAGCTTACACTGGCCGCCTACGAGTATACCGTGGGGTATATCAAGTGTTATGCGGAGCCGCTGGAGGAGACCCTGCAAGCCGGGGACGCGTCCAAGGCCCAGGGGATATCCATCAAATGCCCCTGGATGACCCAGGAGCGGTTGAACGCCGTATGGGCCGATGTGGGCGGATTTACCTACCGCCCGGTTACAGGCCTACGGTTTCTCGGCGATCCAAGGCTGGAGCCGGGGGATATGATTCGCGTGGCTGCCAGAGACGGTCAGACCTATACGGTGCCCTGCATGACCGTCCGGCACGAGTACGACGGCGGTATTATTACCGAGGTCTCCGCCGCCGGCAAGAGCGAGAGCGCCAGCGCGGAGGACTACGAGGGGCCTGTAACCCGCAAGATCGAGCGCGCAAAACGGGATATCTCCGTCCAGCTCATCAAATACGAGAATCGGATCGAGGAGTCCGTAAAAAACGAGATATCTGACGCCAAGGCTGAGTTTGACATCTCCCTGGACGACATATCTCAGCGGATCAGCGACGGCGAGGCCCGGACATCCGAGATCGAGACCAAGGTTGACGGCATCCGGCTGGAGACGGCCACGGAGGCCGGGGCGGACGGGCAGGTCTACGCCCGGATCACCATCAAGATCGGCCCCAACGCCTACTCCGGGTATATCAAGATGGAGGGCAACGTCGATGTGTCCGGCCAGCTCTCCGCCGATGCGCTGTACGCCGCCCTGGGCGACATCGCCGACCTCACCGTTTCCCGGCTGTCCACCTCCCGGCGGATCGTCAAGTACCTGGCCCGGGACGACTCTGACGACAACTACGTGCGCATCCACGAG
>CANQBA010000025.1 GCA_947589545.1 uncultured Oscillospiraceae bacterium
ACGACCTCAAGTTCAAGGAGGTCAACCAGTTCCAGCATAAACGCGCACTCGCTTTGACTGCCAGAAAACTGGTCCGGTTGGTCTTTCGACTGCTGAAGGACAACCGCCTGTATATCCCGCCGGAGGGCTGAGCATTCGCTCTCCCCTTTGACGCTGCCAGCCCTGTTTCAAAAATGCGCAGGGGCAGGGCTTTGGTTGGTGTTGCCTTTTTCCCTGGTTACTACTCTTGTGGGGTACTTCTTTCGCAAATTTTCTCTTATTTCATTCTTGACTTCACACCATTAGACTTGGAAACCGTTCTCGCATCGGCAATAAATTATCACTACTGAAATAAAGATTGCCAGTTATTCTGCACCTTACACCGTTAATTATACACTTCATCGAAAAGAAGTCAAGAAGTTTTTTTAATTTTTTATTATTATGATAAGAAAAAATCCTTGACTTTATTGAATCGCAGTGTTACAATTGTCCTAACCTCAAAAGGGGGAAATAATTTTAAGGGGAGTTACCTATGAAAAAAATATTGGCACTTGTTTTGGCCCTGGCCCTGGCTCTTTCTCTGTGCGCGCTGGCCGGCTGCTCCAAGGAAGACGGCGGCAGCGGTTCCGGAAGCGATGACGGCAAGATCGACATGAAGATCGTCCTCATCGACAAGGATGACCAGCAGTATACATACGATCTCCACGTCACCGACGGCGCCTCCCTGCGGGACGCTCTCTATGAGGCGGAGCTCATCACCGAGGAGACGTACTACGCCATGTTCGTAGAGAACATCGACGGCCACGTGGCCGACGTCCTCAACGACGGCTGCACCTGGCTTCCCCTGGACGAGAACGGCGAGCAGATCATGGGCTCCTTCGACGAGATCACCGTCTCCGCCGGTGAGGTTATCACCCTCCAGTATTACGTCGTCCCCATGATGGACTGACAGCCTGTTTTAAGTACATGCAAAAAAGCAGTCCGCGTGGCGGACTGTTTTTTTCGATTGGTGCATTTATGCATGGAAAACAACCTCCGTTTGAACCTAATTTCACAAACATACCCCCACACCGAGCAAAAAAGCGTAGGTGGGGGTATGTTTGTGAAATTACGGTTTCCCGGGGGATGATATTTCTGCATTACCCGTGAACATCTCGGCCATTAATCTTGCCTCCAGCGTGAAGGCCTCGCGAAAGCGTTTTTCCTGAAGGATACAGGCAGCCTCAAGCCTGTCATCTTGAATGGTACGGAGTAGATCTTTCTCCTGCTCATTTAGACACATTTCCAGTTTTTCCTCATTTTCATGCATCCGTTTCAAGATAGCTTTTGTCTCCGGGGTAAGCCTGCCCATCTGTTCGACCAGGCGAATATTGCCTTAGTAAAGCTCGGTTATGATGCTGTCCATATGAAGCCCCTCCCTTTGGAAACACACAATACCGCAGGAGACGGAAAAGTCGAGAGAAATATGATTGTCAAAACGGAGAATCGCTTTACCATTCAGATGACTTCCAATGTGAAGAGAGAATGATAGCGTCAAGATACGATGCACATCTATATTGAGCGTGCTCACATCGCAATGCCTATTTCGGCTTTTCACATTATGCTGAAGAGCCTCGCCGCATGGAATCGAATTTCGGAAAAATCATTCCATTCCTCACAAATACGAAAACGCCGAAAAGACGTAGTCTGGTTGCAACTACGTCTTTTCGGTTTGCCGTACCATCTTGCCCCCCGGTTCACTTTGTTTCCCTATCGCAACGGTCCCTCCAGGCGGCCCGTAATTAAAATCGCGGCGAAGCCGCAGCCTTATTCCTCCTCCGCTCTGGCGGCCTGCATCATGATGGCACATTCCATGCGCTTTTTGAAAAGCTCGCAGCCGTAGGGATAGACGCCCCGGATGGAGCCGGAGGCGTGGTAGGCGTTGGCGGCGCAGCCGCCGGAGCAGTAAAGCCGCGCCCAGCAGTCGTCGCACTCATGGCGGGCGTAAACGTTGCACAGCTTGAACTCGTCCCGCAGGGCGGTGTTGGTGACGCCGTCCCAGATGTTGCCCATAAGGTACCGCTCATCCCCCACGAACTGATGGCAGGGGTAGAGATCCCCCCAGGGGGTGACGGCCAGATATTCGGTGCCCGAGCCGCAGCCGGAGATGCGCTTGTAGATGCAGGGGCCGTGCTGAAGGTCGATCATGTAGTGGTAGAAGGTGAAGGGACGGCCCTCCCGCTCCCGTTTCAGCATCTCCTTAGCCAGGAGCTCGTACTGCTCAAAGAGCACGGGCAAATCGTCCTGCGTCAGGGCGCAGGGGTCGCCGGGGGCGCAGACCACCGGCTCCATGGACAGCTTCGTAAAGCCCAGGTCGGCCAGGTGAAGGATATCCTCGGTGAAGTCCGTGTTGTAGTGGGTGTATGTACCGCGGACGTAATAGTCCCGCTCCCCCCGCTTTTGAGCGAAATCCAGGAATTTGGGGACGATCTTTCCGTAGCTTCCCCGCCCCGCCAGATCCACCCGGAAGCGGTCGTGCACCTCCGGCCGGCCGTCGATGGACATGACCACGTTGTTCATCTCGCGGTTGGCGAAGTCGATGACGTCGTCGTCCACCAGCACGCCGTTGGTGGTGAGGGTGAAGCGGAATTTTTTGTGCTTCTCCTCCTCGATGCTCCTGGCGTAGGCCACCAGATCCTTCACCACCTGCCAGTTCATCAGGGGCTCGCCGCCAAAGAAATCCACCTCCAGGTTGGTGCGGCGTCCGGAGTTCTCCACCAGGAAGTCCAGGGCGCGCTTGCCCACCTCAAAGCTCATCAGCGCCCGCTCGCCGTGGTACTTCCCCTGGCTGGCGAAGCAGTAGGAGCAGTTTAAATTGCAGGTGTGGGCCACATGGAGGCACAGGGCCTTCACATCGTTGGAGCGCTTTTTGAAATCGAAGGCAAGCCCCGCGTACGCGTCCTGAGAAAAGAGCTTGCCGGCGTCCTTCAAAGACCGGATATCGTCCAGGCACTCCCGGAGGTCGGCCTCGGTCACGTCCTCCCGATCCCCGTATTTTTCCAGCATAGCGGCCACGATCTCGTCCCCGGTGCACGTCTCATAGAGGGCGATCATATCGTAGGCCACCTCGTCCACCACGTGGACGGAGCCGGAGTTGACGTCCAGGACGATGTTGAAGCCGTTTAATTTATACTGATGTATCATAAAAATCCCCTTAAAAAATACCGCCTGCGCGAACGCAAGCGGTACCGTTTCTTGCCTGTGGATTATTTCTTCTCACAAAGCTGGTTGGCGACGCCGCAGGAGGTCTTGCAGGCGGACTGGCAGGAGGTCTGGCATTCGCCGCAGCCGCCGGTCTTGACGCTGGCCTTCAGGTCGCGTGTCTCAACGGTCTTTATTCTCTTCATGGGTATATCCCCCTTTCCGTAAAACTTATGCGTCTATTTTACACCATTTTTCCCGGAAGGTCAACACAAAAAATCGTCCCCGCCCCGTGTTTATAGGTAAAATGGAGATCCCGGGACGCTCTCAGCGTCTCCAGGACGCCCCCGTCCACCGTCTCCCCCGGCACAAGACAGGGGATCCCCGGCGGGTAGGCCCAGGCGTACTCCCCGGACACGCGCCCCAGAGCCCGCTCCCAGGGCACCGGCTCGCCGGGAAGTGCCGCCGCCTCCCGGAGGGTCATGGCCGCCTCGGGCAGGGGGACACATGGGACGGAACGGGGCCCCGGCGGCGGAAGCTCCCCGTCGGCGGCCTCCAGCCCCGCCAGGAGCGCCCCCAGGCTCTCCTTTGTGTCCCCCAGGCCCGTCATGCACAGGGTCAGCCCGTCGCGGGCGTACTCCGGTTCCACGCCGCTGGCCCGGAGCTTTTCCGCCAGCGCCGGATCGGCCATCAAAAGGAGCTTGGAGGGATCCAGGGCGTAGGCCCCGGCCCCCTGCCAGAGGCGGATATGGGCAAGGCCCGCCGCCCCGGCGCGGAAATCGGACAGCAGCTCCAGCCACCGGCCGCAGGCCCCCCGCCCCTGCCGGCCCATGAACTCCACGCATTTTTCTATGGAGCCGGACAGCAGATAGGACGGGGAGGAGCTTTGGAGCATCCCCACCGTCCGGCGCACCTGTCCGGGATCCACCAGGCCGGGATTTATGTGGAGCATGGCCGTCTGGGTGAGGCTGGGGAGGGTCTTATGGAGGCTTTGCACCGTCAGATCCGCGCCGCGCCGCACGGCGTTTTCCGGGAAGCCCCCGAAGCCCAGATGGGCCCCGTGGGCCTCGTCCACCAGGAGGGGGACGCCGCGCCTGTGGCACTGCTCCGCGATTCCCCTGATGTCGCTGAGGACGCCCTCGTAGGTGGGCGAGGTGACGCACACAAGGCCGATCCGGGGAAATCTGTCCAAAGCGGCGGCCACGCTCTCTGGGGACACCGACAGGGGGACGCCCGTCTCCGGATCCAGGCGCGGGGTGAGATATCTTGTGCGGACGCCGGCCAGCTGGGCGGCGTGGTAGACGCTTTTGTGGCTTTGGCGGCACATGAGCAGCTCCCCGCCCTCCGCCAGCACGGACAGGACGGAGGCCAAAATGCCCAGGGTACTGCCGCCCACCAGGGCCACGGACTCCCCCGCCCCCCAGAGGCGGGCGGCGTCCCGCTCCATGCGGGCAAACTCCGCCTCGGGGTCGTTGAGGTTATCAAAGCCCCGGATCTCCGTGATATCCCGCTCACCAAGGCCCCGGAGCCAAGGAAACGCCTCCGTGTTCCGCTTGTGCCCCGGCATATGCATGGGCAGGCCGGGGGCGGAGGGGATCTTATCAAACAGCGTCATATGCTCTCCTACTGCCTAAAAGCAAAGCGGCTCAAAGAGCCGCTTTGCAAATTTCTAAAAACACCATTTTTTGGGCCCCATCGGGCTGTCGCCCGCTGGGCTCAGCCACCCAAGGACGTGAGCTTCCTGGCGAGGCCCATCTCCCACTGCTGATCCACGTCCTCAAAATTCTTCATCTGTTCATCCTCCCAGGCGGTATAGGCCTCCTGGCGCAGATAGCCCTCGCTCATCAGGTCGCCGTACACACCGTCAACGCCGGTGAAGTACACCACGAAGGTGCCGTAGTCCTCCAGATAAACGGTACCCACGTCGCCCTCCTTGCGGGCCTCGTCGTGGAACCAGTCGGAAAGGGCCTCGGGCAGGTCGTAGACGCCGGACATGCTGACATCGCTGCTGGCGCTGACGATATCGCTGCTGTCGGACATGAGCTTTACGAAGGCGTCATAGCCCTTCTCCTCCAGGCCGTTGTAATCGTCCACGACCTCCTGGGCGCGGGCGTCGGTCAGATCCTTCAGGGCGGCGGTCAGCGCCTCGCCCTCCAGCTCGATGCCCTCCTCGTCATCCTCGTCGGTGGCGCAAAGGCCGTAGTAGCCGCTGACGGCGTTATAGCGGTTGTCGTCGCGCTTCAGGAACATCACCACATAATAATAGGTGGGGTCGGCGTCGTCGGCGGTCTTGATGACCTCCACGTCGCCCTCCTTGCGGGCCTCGTCGGCAAGCCAGGTCTTGATGACCTCGATGATATCGGAGCCCTGGGAGGTGCGGGCGGTGGAGGCGTCCGCGTCGTAGTCCTCGTTCTCTTCGTTCAGGCCGGCGGCATAGTCCAGATAGCTCTGCTCGTCGGTGACGGCGGCCTTGAAGGCCTCGGCGTCGGCCTTGGCCTTGGCGGCGGCCTCCTCCGCGGTCATCGTCTCGTCCTCTTCGGTGTCCTCATCGTCCGTCACGGCGGCGCCGGAGAAGGAGTAGACGCGGTATTTGTAGATGTCGTAGTCCGCGGCGTTCTCGGCGTAGTTGTCGGCGATCTCCTGGTCGGTGAAGGTGAAGCTGTCGCTCTTTTTCTGGGAGAAGGTGGAGGCGATGTACTCCCGCTCCACATTCTGGCGGAACACCTTTTCGGTCATTCCCTTGCCATAGGTCATGGAGAGGTAGGCGCTCAAATCGCTGTACCCGGCGGCGACGGCGCTGGCGCGCAGATTCTCCACGGAGGAGTCCACGGCGGCCTTATCCTCGTCGGAGAGGGTGTAGCCCTCCTTTTGGGCGGCGTCGCACAGGGCGGCCATGCTCCTCATGCGCTCGATGGCGGAATTGGTGAAGAAATCCGCCCAAGTCATATCCTCGGAGCCAATATACGCCTGCTTCCGGAAGGATGAGCCGGTGCTGGGCAGGAGGAAGCTCATAAAGTCCGGGCTGCTGCCGTACTGGGAGTAGATGCTGGTGTAGTAGCTGTTGTAGGCGGTGAAATAATTATAGTTAAAGTCTGCCACGGTGAACTTCTGGTCACCGATCTTCAGCGCCGTGGTGCCGTTGTAAAAGAGGTTGGAGCCAAAAAGCGCCACGAAGATAAGCACAAGCACAAAGCAGACCACGACGGCGGTCACGGTCAGATTGTACTTCTTGCGCTGGCGGAGCGCCTTTTCCTCCTCGGCCCTCCTGGCGGCCTTGGCGGAGACAAATTCATCGCTCATGTGAATCATTCCTTTTTCATGTGTTTTTATTTTGGTATAAGGCTCAGTGCAGTATTATACAATAAAGTTTTCGTTCTTGCAAGTGAAATTATTGTGAACGGCGTCGTTTTTCAAAAAATTTCCCCGCCGCTTGGAGGCGGCGGGGAAGAAAAAGGGCTTTTTTCAGATGATTCGCTTGGCGCAGAAGTACTCCTTCAGCTCGGAGATCTTCACGCCGGTCTTGGCGGTGGAGGCGTGGATGTAATGGTCGTTGCCTATGTAAATGCCCACATGGGAGGCGGTGGAGCCGTTCTGGGTGAAGAAGATCAGGTCGCCGGGCTGAAGCTCCGAGCGGCTGACGTAGCGGCCGTTGTTCTTGCACTGCAGGGAGGCGCGGCGCTCCAGCTTGTAGCCGAACTGGCCGTAGACGTAGTACACAAGGCCGGAGCAGTCAAAGCCCTTGGCGGGGGATTCCTCGCCGTAGACGTACCGGTAGCCCTCAAACTGCAGGGCGAAGTTGGCGATCTGCTGGCCCAGGCTGTAGTTGGCGGTGGCGTCGCGGGTGTCGGTGGTGTAGGTGGCGCCGCCGGAGGTGATGTCTATGTAGTCGGAACGCATATAGCCGGTGCCGGCGGCGGTGGCGATCTTGTACCAGCCGTTGTTGATGCCGAGCACCGAGACGCTGGCGCCCTTGTTATAGGAGGCCATGGCCTTCTTGCTGGTGGAGGGGCCGCTCCTCATACGCACGGAGTTGCCGTTGACAACGCCGCTGGCCTTGAAATTCTCGGCCTTCACCTGGTTTTTCAGATATTCGCTGGACACATAGCCCTTGAGCCCCAGGTAGTTGATGAGATACCAGTCGTTGTTGGTCTTCTCGATGACCACCACCACGGTGCCGTCGCTGATGACGCCCACGCGGTCATAATCGGTGCCGGGGCCGGAGCGGATATTGAGCGCGGAGGCGTCTACCGTGGCGGCGCCCCAGGCGATGATCCGCTCGTCGGCAAAGGCCGTCATGGATGCGGCGCACAGGAGCATGACCAGCACAAGAGCCGTGCATATGAGCTTTTTGAACATCTTCATAAGTTGTTATCCCTCTCCTCATTTGGCGGAAAGCGCTCTCTCCAGCCACACGGACGCCACGTCCATGGCCGCGTATAGGCCGCTCTTTTCCGTCTTCTTTACGACCCTGTCCCTGGATTTGAGATCGGGATCCGTAAGCTGAAGCTGGACGCTGACACGGGTGGCAACATCCATGTCGTCCGCCTTCCTGGTGTCGGTGATCTGCATCATGATGATGTATTTGTCCGACATGCTGCCGTAGTAGAGAATGTTGTCTTTCCTGCGGAGGGGCCGTCCGCGGTATTCAAGCAGATCCTTGGTGTTGGTTGTGGTGGGCATCACGAAACCTCCTGGAAATATCGTAACCAAATTGTAACACATTGTTTCTCTATTGTCAACACCTGGCGGAAAAGTTTTTTTCTTTCCCAAAAAAGTCCCAAAATCCACAAGATATGGCCTTTTTCTGGACGATTCGACCCCATTGGTTGAAACGGATTTTGAGATTATGTCAATTTCCGCCCCTTTTTTGCAAAACAGGACGGTTACAAATGGTTACAAAATTGTAATCATTTTCCCTATATAAGCCCTTGACAGGGCCTATGGAGGGTGGTATACTTCATCCATAAACACATGAACAAATGTTCATATGAAAGGATGAGCCAACGTGGAAGAGAGAAACGAGCTTATGTGCGACGAGTCCTGTTCCCACAACGAGGTGGTGGAGAAGGTGCGCGCCGACATGCCCGACGACGACACGCTCTACGAGCTTGCCGACCTTTTCAAGATGTTCGGCGACTCCACGCGCATGAAGATCCTGTTTGTGCTGATGGAGCAGGAGATGTGCGTCTGCGACATCGCGGAGCTTTTGGGGATCAGCCAGTCGGCCATCTCCCATCAGCTGCGGATCCTCAAGCAGGCAAAGCTGATCTCCAGCCGCCGGGAGGGCAAGAACATCATCTGCTTCTTAGCCGACGACCATGTGCGGAGCATCATCGACCAGGGACTTTCCCATGTCCTTGAATGACAACGGCTGACATTCCATTTTTGATTATTTATGAGGGAGGAACTACATATGAAAAAGATTTTCCGTCTGAAGGATCTGGACTGCGCCAACTGCGCCGCCAAGATGGAGCGCAATATTAAGAAGGTCAAGGGCGTGAACGACGCCTCCGTGAACTTCCTCACCCAGAGGATGACCGTGGACGCCGAGGACTCCCGCTTTGAGGAGATCATGGACGAGGTCGTGAAGCTCTGCCACAAGGTGGAGCCCGACTGCGTCATTGTGAGGTGACGGTCATGACGCGCCGTCATAAACGGACCCTCCTGGTCATTCTGGCAGCCTTCGTCCTCTTTCTGGGGGGGGAGCTCGTGCCGCTGGGAGGAGTCTGGAGGTTCCTGGCCTTTCTCGTGCCCTACCTCCTTGTGGGTTGGGATGTGCTGTGGCGCTCGGTACAGAACATCGCCCACGGGCAGATCTTCGATGAGAACTTCCTCATGAGCGTGGCCACCATCGGCGCTATGGCCGTGGGCGAGTACGCCGAGGGCGTGGCGGTGATGCTCCTCTATCAGGTGGGCGAGCTGTTCCAGTCCGTGGCCGTGGGCAAATCCCGCCGCTCCATCGCCGCGCTGATGGACATTCGCCCGGAGTACGCCAACGTGGTGCGGGACGGCGAGGCCGTGGAGGTAGATCCGGAGGACGTGGCCGTGGGCGAGGAGATCGTCATCAAACCCGGCGAGCGCATCCCCTTAGACTGCGTGGTCACCGAGGGCGCCGGCAGCGTCAACACCGCCGCCATGACCGGCGAATCCGCCCCCCGGGACGTGACCGTGGGGGACGCTCTGGTGTCCGGCACCGTCAACATCAACGCCGTCCTCCGGGCCCGGGTCACCAGCGTCTACGCCGAATCCACCGTGGCGCGGATCCTGGACATGGTGGAGAATTCCTCCGAGCGGAAGGCCCGCACCGAGAATTTCATCACCAAATTCGCCCGCTACTATACCCCCGCCGTGGTGTTCGCCGCCGTGGTCCTGGCGCTGATCCCTCCCCTGGCCTTTGCCCAGCCCTGGAGCAAGTGGATCCACCGGGCGCTGGCGTTTTTGGTGGTGTCCTGCCCCTGTGCGCTGGTGATCAGCGTGCCTTTGAGCTTTTTCGCCGGGATCGGCGGGGCCTCCCGCCGGGGGATCCTGGTGAAGGGCTCCAACTACCTGGAGGCCCTTTCCCGCGTTCGAACCATGGTCTTTGACAAGACCGGAACCCTCACCCGCGGATCCTTCACAGTCACCTCCGTCCGCCCCGTGGGGATGGACGGGGAGACGCTGCTGGATCTGGCGGCCGCCGTGGAGAGCTGGTCCACCCACCCCATTGCCCGCGCCGTGGCCCAGCGGGCCCAAAATCCCAAAAAGGCCGGCGGCGGCGTGGAGGAGGCGCCCGGAATGGGCATCCGCGCCACCGTGGAGGGCCGGCGGGTGTCTGTGGGCAACAGACGGCTGATGACCGCGGAGGGCATCGACCTTGCGGAGGACGACGCCGCCGGTACGGCCGTATACGTCAGCGTGGACGGGAAATACGCCGGGGAGATCGTCATCAGCGACACTCTCAAGGAGGACGCCGGCGCATGCATACAGCGTCTGCACAGCCTGGGCGTCCGGGCCGTGATGCTCACGGGCGACCGCCGCGCCGCCGCTCAGGCCGCCGCCAGGGAGCTGGGGGTGGACGAGGTCATGAGCGAGCTTCTGCCCGAGGACAAGGTCGCGGCGCTGGAGAAGCTTATGGAGAGCGCCGGCGGGGCCGTGGCCTTCGTGGGCGACGGCATCAACGACGCCCCGGTGCTGATGCGGGCCAACGTGGGCCTGGCCATGGGCGCGCTGGGCTCCGACGCCGCCATCGAGGCCGCGGACATGGTGCTGATGGACGACCGGCCCTCCCGGGCCGCCGAGGCCGTGGCCATCTCCCGGCGCACCATGGGCATCGTCTGGCAGAACATCCTCTTCGCCCTGGCGGTGAAGCTGGGGATGCTGCTGCTCATCGCCGTGGGCTTCGCCAACATGTGGCTGGCCGTCTTCGCCGACGTGGGCGTGGCGGTGCTGGCCATTCTCAACGCCCTGCGGTGCATGAACACAAAGCAGCTGGACAAATGATTTTAAGAATATAAAAAACTCCGGTTTTTACCGGAGTTTTTTTAATGTGTTAGAGCTCTCACCCCAGCATGGGGAGGAGGAACTGCGCGCCGCAGAAGGCGGCGTAGATGCATAAAAGCGCGACGCCCTGCCAGCGGCTGAGCTTTCCCTTGAGGATCGCCGGAACGGTGAGCAGGAGCATCACCGCGAACATCACGGGGATATCCATGACCAGGCTGGCGTTATGGCCCAGGATCCGGACGCCCTCGGGCACCTGAAAGGGGTTCACGGTGATGGCCATACCGGAGACCAGCACCAGGTTGAAGAGGTTCGCGCCGATGACGTTGCCCAGGGACAGCGCCCCGTGACCCTTGGCCAGGGAGGTGATGGCGGTGACCAGCTCCGGGAGGGAGGTGCCCAGGGCCACGAAGGTCAGGGCGATGACCGTCTCGGGGACGCCCAGCTCCCGGGCTATGTAGGTGCCGTTGTCCACCAGAAGATCCGCTCCCACGGCGATAAGGGCCGCGCCCACCACTAAAAGTACCAGGTTCAGCCATACCGGCCGCTCCTTCTCCTCCCCGCTCTCCTCCTCGGGGGGATTGGGGGAGCCCTTCATCTGCAGGACGGTGACCACCATATAGACCACAAAGCCCGCCAGCAGGAGGATGCCCACCGTCCGGGAGAAGAAGCCCGTGGTGTAGGCGATGCCGGCGTAAAAGACGGCGGCCAGGAAGAAGAAAATCACCGGCGTGCGCAGGGACTTCCGATCCACCGGGCCGGGCCTGACGGCCACGGTGATGGCGGCGATAAGGGCCGTGTTGCAGATGACGGAGCCGATGGCGTTGCCGTAGGCGATGGAGCCGCTCTCCTGCAGGGCGGCGGTGGTGGAAACCATCACCTCGGGGAGCGTGGTGCCGATGGACACCACGGTGGCGCCGATGAGCAGCTCCGGCAGGTGGAAGCGCCGGGCGATGCCGGTGGCGCCGTCCACGAACCAGTCTCCGCCCTTGATGAGGAACAGGAAGCCCAGGGCAAACAAAAGGATTGCTTTTACCATAATTAAATCACTCCTGATAATCGAATACGTTATTTACGCGTTGGGATCCGTGTCTCCGCTCTCCGGCGCGGGGTCATTGGAGCCGTCCCCCTCCGGCCGGAACCGGCTGTACGGGATGGCGGACTCCAGAACGCCTTTGGCGTCCTTCACGTCGCTCCTGGCGGTGCGGGAGATCATCCCCCAGGCCAGGAAGATGCCCGCCGCCGCAAAGAGCAGGCACTTGATAAAGTCCCCGTCCCGGCTGATCTCCTCCCAGACCTCCGGGTCGATGAGCATGTAGGGGAACAGGGACAGGGCGTCCCTTATGCCCAACTCAAAGGCGTCGGCAATGGAATAGAGCGTGACGCCGAAGTTCAAAAGGTACACGCCCAGGACGGAGAAGACGACGGCCACCGCCAGGGCGAAATAGTTCATCCGTCCCCGGAGGAGCCTGTAGCCCATGTAGGAGCAGACGGGGATCAGCATAAAGAGGATCACATAGATGCGCTGGGCCAGGAGGATGGTGAGGGCGGAGGGCAGAATGCCCACCAGAGCGCCCAGAAACGCGCCCACGGTGCCCAGCAGATAGCTTCCGTGGCGGGCGTTGCTGTCGGCCTTGTCCTGGGCGCCGGAGACGGCCTTCTCCAGGCAGGCCCGGTGCGCCGGGGTGTAGACGCCGCCCCGGGGGATCGCCGCGTCACAGCCGGAGCCGCCGCAGATCCCGCACCGGTCAGGCATGGCCGCGCCCAGGCCCTTCACCAGATCCAGCACCACCCGGATCCCCTGGCAATAGACGTCGGGGATGCCTTTGGTGTTGAGAAAGACGGTGAGGGAATTTGTCTGATCCGACCAATTGAGGGAGGCGTTTTTGCCGAAGCTCTCCTTCAGCCGCGCCTTCAGCTCTTTGGCGTGCTGTTTGGCGTCGCCCTCCCGGGTGGGGAGATTCAAAGAGACGTTCTTTTTCCCCGCCCACTGCAGGGTGATGAGATACCCCCGCTCATCGCCCACGGCACGGACATCGGAGACGATCCTCAGCCCGTGAGCCTTGCACATCTGCCGGAATTCCGCTTTGTCCATCGCGTTTTCCTCCCTATATTTATTTGGAAAATCAATGTAATAGTACAGTGCAATAGTACATCAGCCGCCGGGAAAAGTCAAGACGGGAAACTATCTTGAAAATACAGGAATCTACCCCTTGAAAAAACCGCGCCGATGGGGTATGATTAAGAAAAAAGCCGGGAGGGATATCCATGGAAAAATTCAAAAAAATCATCGGCAAGCTGATCCTGTGCCTGTGCGAGGTGGCCGTGGGCGTCGTGCTCTTTATAAACCCCGAGGGGTTCACAAGGCTGGTCGTCATCGGCGTGGGCATTCTCTTCTGCGTTCTGGGCGTGCTGAACGCCATTACCTATTTCAGCACCGAGCCGGAGGAGGCCGCCCTGAGCCAGCAGCTGACCAAGGGCCTGATTGCCCTGGCCGTGGGCATCTTTCTGGTGTATAAGGCCGACTGGATCGTCCGCTCTTTTATGCCCATCACCATCTTTTACGGCATCGCCGCCCTGCTCACTGGGATCCTGAAGCTCCAGTGGACGGTGGACATGATCCGGCTCAAGCGCGGCATGTGGCAGACCACCGGCATCGCCGCGGTGCTGTCCATCGTCCTGGCCATCATCATCTTCGCCAGCCCCTTTAAGATCCGCAAGACCCTCTGGACCTTCACCGCCATCGCCCTGATCGTCACCGGTGTGGTGGACGGCGTCTCCGCCATCCTCAGCCAGCGGGAGCCCAAATATACCATCGAATAAGCCCGGAACGCCCTTTTTCCCCTTGACAGGGAAGGAGGGATAGTGTACAATACAAATAAGAATCATTCTCGTTAAAAGAGAATTAACTTACGAAAGGGGAACCTATTATGAGCAAATACGCCGGAACACAGACCGAGAAGAATCTGCTGGCCGCCTTCGCCGGGGAGTCCCAGGCCCGCAACAAGTACACCTATTTTGCCTCCAAGGCCAAGAAGGAGGGCTACGAGCAGATCGCGGCCCTGTTCCTGAAGACCGCCGACAATGAGAAGGAACACGCCAAGCTCTGGTTCAAGGAGCTGGAGGGCATCGGCGACACCGCCCAGAACCTCTGCGAGGCCGCCAACGGTGAAAACTACGAGTGGACAGACATGTACGCCGGTTTTGCCAAGACCGCCGAGGAGGAGGGCTTCCCGGAGCTGGCCGCCCGCTTCCGCCTGGTGGCCGAGATCGAGCGCCATCACGAGGAGCGCTACCGCGCCCTTCTGAAAAACGTGGAGACGGCCAAGGTCTTTGAAAAGAGCGAGGTCAAGGTGTGGGAGTGCCGCAACTGCGGCCACATCTGCGTGGGCGTCAAGGCCCCCGAGGTCTGCCCCACCTGCAACCACCCCCAGAGCTTCTTCGAGATCCACGCGGAGAATTATTAAAATCCTCCGCCGCCGGAGGAAATACGGCTTACTGGTCAGGAAAGTTTAAAAAATCCGCTAAAAATTCTTGACAACCCCCGCCCGCTGTGCTATGATACTTCCGCGTTCCAAAGACAGCAGGTGGCATAAGGCCGTAAATCCTGCCGAGGGCGGCAAATGTTGATTTGCTTTACCATGCCCTGATGCTTTGCGCGTCAGGGCATTTTCTGTGGACGCCATCAAAACCACGGAGGTGAAAACAAAAATGCCCAATGCAAAGGTTCTGAGCGAGAAGCAGGCCGTCGTGGCCGAGCTGAAGGAAAAGCTCAAGGGAGCCGCCGCCGGCGTCCTGGTGGACTATTCCGGTATCACGGTGGCCGACGACACGGCCCTCCGCCGCAAGATGCGCGAGGAGAAGGTGGATTACGCCGTCGTCAAGAACACCCTCGTCCGCTTCGCCATTGACGACGCCGGATACAGCGAGCTGGATCCCCTGCTCCACGGCACCACTTCTCTGGCCATCTCCCACGAGGACGCCCTGGCTCCCGCCAGAGTCGTGGCCGAGTTCGCCGAGAAGCTTCAAAACTGTTTCGAGATCAAGGGCGGCTTCATGGACGGGAAGGTCATTTCCGTCGACGAGATCAAGGCGCTGGCCAAGATCCCCCCGCTGCCCATTCTGCGCGCGCAGGTTCTCGGCACCATGCTGGCCCCCATCTCACAGCTGGCTTGCGTGCTGAAGGCCATCGCCGAGAAGCAGGGCGCCCCCGCCGGGGAGCCCGAGCCCGCCC
The DNA here is from genome assembly GCA_947589545.1 of uncultured Oscillospiraceae bacterium. GTDB lineage: Bacteria > Bacillota > Clostridia > Oscillospirales > Oscillospiraceae > RUG626. The sequence continues at coordinate 14,870 of CANQBA010000025.1, forward strand.
CCGCCGAGTAAGTCCCGGACTTACCGCCCCATTCTAATTTAAACAAAATACTTACAGGAGGAATTTTTAAAATGGCCAGTGAAAAAGTCACCGCCCTGATCGATGAGATCAAGGAGCTTAAAGTTCTCGAGCTTTCCGAGCTCGTTCATGCTCTTGAGGAGGAGTTCGGCGTTTCCGCCGCCGCCATGGCCGCTCCCGCCGCCGGCGCCGCTGCCGCCGCCGCTCCCGTGGAGGAGAAGACCGAGTTCGACGTCGTCCTCACCGCTTTTGACGCCGCCTCCAAGATCAAGGTCATCAAGGCCGTCCGTGAGATCACCAATCAGGGCCTCGCCGAGGCCAAGGCCACTGTCGAGGGCGCTCCCAAGACCATCAAGGAAGCCTGCTCCAAGGACGAAGCCGAGGAGCTCAAGAAGAAGCTTGAGGAAGCCGGCGGCAAGGTCGAGCTGAAGTAAGCTTTAGACAACTGAAAAGGGGCTGTGAAAAAAGCCCTGTAAAAAAGGAAGAGAGTTACCAAGGATCCCCCTGGTAACTCTCTTTTTTTGGTATAATTATTTTGTGACAACGAACCATACCGACACACATTATAGTCCACCGCAGGGAAGATTTCCAGAGTTTTTTGAAGAAAGTTTGGAGATCGACGATGTGGTTTTTGAATTCGACCGGATCATGGAGGAGATCGGGATAGAGCGGTATCTGAAGCCGGGGAAGATAAGCAAGTTGAGCCGGCCGGGGTACAAGCGGTGAATTTCAAGACGAATGAAGACGGAGACCTCATATGCCCAAACGGGAGAAAGTTCAGGCTTTCCTACCGTCAGAACGTCAAGGGGAACAGATACGGACGACAGGAAGAGGTCTATGAGTGTACGGACTGTTCCAATTGCCCGTACGCGCAAAAATGAAAGAAAACGGAAAAGAACAGGACGGTGCGTCTGAGCCGGGAGCTGACCGCGATGCACGAGGAAGTTCTCCGCAACCTGGGCAGCGATCTTGGGATACGGCTGCGGATGAACCGATCGATTCAGGCGGAGGGTACCTTCGGTGTCGTCAAACGGGATCGTGGGTACCGAAGAATACGCCGTCGGGGGCTGGAGAAGGTAAAGCTTGAGCTTCTGCTGGTGGCTGTTGGGCATAACCTTTACAAATTCCACAACAAACGCAAGCGCCTCCAGGCCGCCTGACTTCTGAAAAGCGGTATCCTGTGGGGTGGGGGGAGTGCGCCCTTTTTGACACGCGATAAATGGTCGTGAGACTATGTATAGAAGTGCGCCCTTTAGTTCCTAAAGGGTTTTGCAACGTCTCAACAAACTGGGGATTATTTCCATGTAATACGGCTAATTGACCTTAAATTCAAATGCGAGTTGATTTTCCTGCTTGTTTTCGTGCCCCGTATCCTGTTTGATGATAACGCCTCCCATGGCATGATAGAAAGCTTGCGCGGGATGATTATGCGCGTTACAGTTACAGTAGTACATGGATGTTCCGCGCTCTGCGCAATATTGCTCCGCAATCATAAAGGCCCGCCTGCCATTTCCCTGACGCTGGTATTCTTTCAGAAGATACAAAGATTCAATATACACCGGGTCTGCTGTTTTAAGGGTGAAATAGCCGATGGGCATATCCGCATAACGGATAAGATAAACCCGCAAACCCGGATCCTTGATTCGCTCCAGATCGCGCTGTGTATGCCACTCCAAATCAAAACCGTCGATGACACTGTCAGGATAAATTCCCCGATAAGTTGTTCCCCATATGACACGGCGAAGATTGGAAATCGTTTTTGCATCACCATCCTGCGCAAGCGAAAAACTAACCTCGTGATCCATTACATTGGCCTCCCCGTCAAAACCCTGTTTGTCCAACAGCCGCCCGGTCGATATTCAGCATGATACCACGCGAATGTGAAGAAATCTACTGTCAGTTAAGACGTTTTTCTCAACATCATTTTTCTAACTCTAAACCTTTCCCATCCAAAGTATAAGTCCTTTTAGTAAAGAAATTTGTACATTCCACAAAAAAGCCCCCGGCCCAAAAAGCCGGAGAGCCTTTTCTCTTTTCTCGCCGTCAATCAGTCCAGTTGTCACGCAAAATCATTCCCTCAACGTGTGGGGGTAGAGTTTTTAATTTAATGACATTGATCATGTGACCCGGCATTTTTGCAACCCCTATCCATTTGTTGATGTCGCCAGTTCGAATCCCTCCAGTTTGGGGGAAACGAGGAAAAATAGGAAAATTTTGAGGTCGTTCCAGTTCGTTCTGGAACGACCTCAAAACCCTTGCGGCGCAGGTGTTTTGGCTACATATAGTAGTTTTAACCTGCAATTCTGGCGGAGAAGGAGGGATTCGAACCCTCGAGGAGCTTTTGACCCCTACACGATTTCCAATCGTGCGCGCTCGACCGGGCTACGCGACTTCTCCATCCGGTTGAGTGGTTCTCTATGCAAGCCTTGCTATTATAGGGTATTTTGTCCCCGTTGTCAAGGCCTTTTTTCACAAACTTCCCGGATTTTTTCGGAAACGCCTCCAACGCTCCCCACATTCAGCGCCGCTGCAGCTCGCCGGTGAGCAGGCCCACGGGATCCACCCGCGTCTCGCCGTCGGGGAGGATCTCAAAATGCAGGTGATTGCCTGTGGCGGTGCCCGTGCGGCCCATCTCCCCAATCTGCTGGCCCTGGGCCACGCGCTGTCCCTCCTCCACCAGGAGCTTGCGCATGTGCGCGTAGCGGGTCACCGCGCCGTCGTCGTGCTCAATGGCCACAAAATTCCCGTACCCGCCGTTTTTCCCGGCGAAGATCACCAGCCCCCCGTCGGCGGCCACCACCGGGGTGCCGGCCGAATTGCCGATGTCGATGCCCTTGTGGTTGCTGGAACCGATGCTGATCTTCCTGCCGCCGAATTTGCTGGTGAGCACGCCGGTGGTGGGCCAGATATACGTCCCCCGGGAGTCGTACCGGGAGCCGGTCAGGGCCCCTTGCGTCACGATCTCATTGACCGGCGCGGCCACCGTCTCGCTGTCCGTCAGGGTGGCCAGCTCCTCCCGGCCGTTTTCATAGATGACGCGGTAGGTGTTCCGCGCCGCCCCGTCCACACCGGCGCGGGTGACGGACGTCTCGTCCTCGTACCCGTCGGGGATCAACACCGTCTCGGTGGCAAAGGGAACGGCCTCCTCCCGGGTCACCGTGGCCATGGTCAGGACAGTGAGGGCCACGGGGGAGGCGGTGTTCTCAGGATCCATCAGCGCCCTGGCGTCCGCCGGGGCCATCACGTACTCCGGAGCGGTGAGACAGGGGAGCAGCTCCACCCGCTCCCGGAAGGCCGCCGACTCGGTGCGCGGCGTCAGATAGCCGGCACGGATCTCGTTGAGGATCGTCCGGGCCGTCTCCTCACTGTCCACGGTCACGGCGTGAACGCCGTCCACCGTCATCGCCACGGCCTCTATAAGGCCGCTGTCCACCGCCGCTTCCTCCTCCCGGTAAACGGCGGCGGCCACAGGCTCGGGCGTCAGCGCCGTCACCGTCAGGCAAAGGCCCAGCGCCGTCATCCCCGCCAAAAGCTTTATCCGGCGGGCCCGGGCGCGGCTTACGATCGTCTCACGGCGTCTCTCGGAAAACAACAAAAAGACCTCGCTCTCAAAGAAGTTACAAAATAGTTACAAAAAGTAACGAAATGAAATATACACCGCCAATAGGGATTTGTCAACCCCTTTTCCAAAAAGAGATAAAATTTCCCAAATATTCTTGGCCCCCGGGCCGTATATTTAAAGCGGGACAACCGCGCGGGCGGGGGTTCTATGGAATCGACCTGAGAGGAGGAGACAGATGGCGGGAGAGGAGAGACGGCCCCTGGCGGAGGCGGCTCACAGCCTGAGCATGGAGGGCCGCAGGAGGCTTTTGGTATCCGGGGTGACGGACGTGGAGAGCTTCAACGAACAGGAGATCGTCATGGGGACGACCCAGGGGACGCTGATCGTCCACGGGGAGGAGCTGCACATGGAGAAGCTCAGCGTGGACAGCGGCGACGTGGTGGTCACGGGGCGCGTGGACGCTCTGGAATACGAGGACGCGCCGGTGAAGGGCGAGGGCTTCTTTGCCAGGCTTTTCAGGTGAGCCTATGGAGGTGACCGTAAGCTCACAGTTAGCGGAAGCGGGTGCGGGCCTGCTGTGCGGCGTCTTCGCGGGGGTGCTCTACGACCTGATGCGGGTCTTGCGGCGGAGCCTGAAGGGGCACGCCGTCACCCTTGTGACGGACGCGGTCTTCTGGATGGCGGCGGCCTTTATGCTCTTCGCCCTGGGCCTGTCCGCCGGGGGCGGGAGACAGCGGCTCTTCCTCCAGCTCATGGCCGCCCTGGGCGCCGTGCTCTATTTTCTGACGGTGAGCCCGCCGATCCTGGCCTTCGGGGCCTTTCTGGCGGCCGTCGTGGGCCGGATCCTGTTCATTTTGGCCGCTCCGCTCCGGGTCTTGAAAAAAAGTTTTGAAAAATTTCGACGAATTTTAAAAAAAACCTTTTCATCCGCGAAAAAAAGGTTTACAATAATACTTACCAATAAACGGCGCGCCACAGCGCTCGAAGTGAGGGACATGGAAGATGCGGCTAAGACGTACAGGTATACTTACGAAGATCGTGCTGGCGGTGCTGCTGGTCTACGCGCTGGTGACAAAGATCGGGCAAAGCGATCTGGAAAAGCAAAAGCGAAGCGAGCTTGAGGAGCTGAAGAACTACGAGGCCCAGCTGGCGGCCAGCGTGGACGGTATGCAGTACGATATCGAGCACAGCACGGATGAGGACGTCATCCGCGACATCGCCCGTGAGCTGGGCTTCATCGACCCCGACGAGGAGATCTTCGTCAACAGCGACTGAGCCGGAGGGCCGGTATTTCGTGGGAGACCGCTTGAGAGAGGAAAAAGAATGGATATTCAAAAGGGAGCGGTGATGACCGGAAAGGTCACCGGGATCACCAAGTTCGGCGCCTTCGTTCAGCTGGCGCCGGGAAAATCGGGCCTGGTATATATCTCTGAGATCGCCAACACGTTCGTATCCAACGTGGCGGATTTCGTCTCGGTGGGCCAGGAGGTGCAGGTCAAGGTACTGAGCATCGACGAGCAGGGCAGGATCAATCTGTCCATCAAGCAGGCTCAACCGCGCCCGGAGCCGCGGCCAAAGCCGCCGCGCCCCGCCGCGCCCCGTCCCGCCCCGTCCCGCCCCGCCGGACATTTCACACCGGATCCCTATGCCGCCGTCCCGCCCGAAGGGCCCGTGGACGCCGCCTTTGAGGACAAGCTCAAGCGCTTCATGAAGGATTCCGAGGGCAAGATCTCCGACGCCATGCGCAAATCCGAGCGCGGCAGCGGCCGGAGAAGACGGTAAGCGATAAGAAGAATGAATGAAAAAGATCCATGCCCGTCAAAGGGCATGGATCTTTTGCCGTTCAGGCGTCTTAAAGAAGCCTCACCTTATATACCTTCAGCCAGTGGTTGAGCTGTAAAAACCAGGCCACGGTTTGGGGGGTGGTCATCAGCTGGCCGTACCAGGGGACGGTCCGGTCGGAGCTCATCAGCTCCCGCAGGGCGTCCTCCCGGACGATATCGTGGAGAGGCTGGCTCTTATCCGCGATGACCGCCTCCAGCTCCCGGTTCACTGCCCGGAGATAGGCGGGGTTGTGGGTCTTGGGGTAGGGGCTTTTCTTGCGCCAGAGCACCTCCTCCGGCAATATCCCCCGCATGGCCTCCCGCAGCAGGCCCTTTTCTACCCCACCGTGATCCTTATAGGCCCAGGGGACGGTGTAGAGATATTCCGCGATGCGGTGGTCGCAGAAGGGGACGCGCACCTCCAGGCCGGACCACATGCTCATGCGGTCCTTGCGGTCCAAGAGCGTCTGCATGAACCAGTCCACGTTCAGGTTCATCATCTGCTTCATTCGCGCCTCCAGGGGGCTTGTGCCGGGGAGGATGTGGCTCTCCCGGCAGGTCTTGCGGTAATAGGTGTCCACAAATTCGGTGGGCTCCACGTCCAGAACGCCGTCCTTCAGGAAGGAGGCCCGCCAGGCCGTGGACTGGGCCCAGGGGAAGCCCTCCCGCTCCCGGATAGTAGGATCCCGGTACCAGGGGTAGCCGCCGAAGATCTCGTCGGCGCACTCGCCGGACACCGCCACGGTGGCCAGCTTTTTGATCTCCCGGCAAAAGAGAAGGAGCGATGAGTCCACGTCCGCCATCCCCGGCAGATCCCTGGCCTCCACGGCCTCATAGAGTGCCGACACCAGCTCCGGGGTATCCAGGGTGACGAGGTGGTGGCGGCCGTGCAGGAAATCAGCCATGATCCGGATGAACGCGGGATCCGCGGTGGGCTGGAACTTGCCGGATTTGAAATACCGGGCGTTGTCCAGATAGTCCACCGAGACGGTGTCCAGCCGGCGGCCCGCCCGGGTATAGGCCCCGTCGGCGATGGCGGAGATGAGGGAGGAGTCCAGCCCGCCGGACAGGAAGGTGCACAGCGGCACATCGGACAAAAGCTGGCGCGTGATGGCGTCGGTCACAAGCGAGCGCACCTTCTCCGCCGCCTCCGGGAAGGTATCCCGGCAGGGGGCGTCGGTGAGACGCCAGTACCGGCGGAGGGTCAGCGTGTCCGCATCCGGCTCATAGAAGCCGCACTGGCCCGGCAGGAGCTCGAAAACATCCTTAAAGACGCCGCTCCCCGGCGCCCGGCCCGGCCCCAGCAGCATCACCTCCGCCAGACCCTGACGGTCCAGCTCCGGCTCCACCCAGGGGTGGCATAGCAGGGCCTTCAGCTCCGAGGCGAACAGCAGCGCCCCCCGGCGGCGGGCGTAGAAAAGGGGCTTGACGCCCATCCGATCCCGGCAGAGAAAGAGCCGGCGGCGCTGACCGTCCCACACCGCGAAGGCGTAAATGCCGTTGAGCTTCTCCGCCGCCGCCTCCCCCCACTGGGCGAAGGCGTGCAGGAGCACCTCCGTGTCCGAGCGCGTCTCAAAGGCATGGCCCAGGCTCGTCAGCTCCCGCCGGAGCTCCGGCGTGTTGTAAAGCTCCCCGTTGTAGAGGAGGGTGTAGGGGCCGTAGACCATGGGCTGACGGCCGTTCTCCGGATCCATCACCGCCAGACGCGCGTGGATCAGCGCCGCCGTATCCGAAAGCGCCATTCCCCGCTGATCCGGCCCCCGCCGGGCGAGAGAAGCCTGCATCTCCTGAAAAACCGGCAGGAAGGGCCGGATTTCTCCGCCGATCTGCCCCGCGATCCCACACATAAAGCATACCTCCCAAAAAATGCGGCGTCCACCCGCCGGTGAACGCCGTTGTTCTCACGCCAGTATATGCCCGGGGCGAGGGGAATGTCGCCGTTGCCCCGGCGGGGGAATAAGGTTTCCGCCCTCATAGGGCGGAGGAGATTTACTTTCTCCTCTTTTGTTGCCTTTTCTCCTTTTGGAAACCCAAAAGGAGAAAAGCAGGTCATCGTCCGCCCTTCGGGCGGACACCTTATAACCCCCCGCGGGACAGCGGCACCCCCCGCCCTCGGCAGGGCGTCGTCCCTCCGGTTAAGGCGGAAACCTTATAAACCCCCGCCGGGGGCAGGCCCACGACCTGCAAAATTCCCCTCCGGGGGATTGATTTTTCCTTGGCTGCTGTTGTTTTTTCTGTAATAATATGATATACTGTATTAAATATCGGCATTTTACAGGGGGCGAGGCGTTGAAGGGCGTATTTGAGATACCGCTGACGCGGGGCGTCAGGCTTACGGCGGTGCGGGACGACCGGTTCAAGACCGGCTGTCTGTCCGCCACGCTTCTGGCGCCCCACACGAAAAAAACCGCGTCCCTGAACGCCGTCCTGCCCTACGTTTTGCGCCGGGGGACAGCCCGGTGTCCCGACAGCGAATCCCTGGCCGCCGCCATGGACGAGCTTTACGGGGCGCGGATCGAACCGGCCATCCGCAAGAGGGGCGAGGTGGCGGCGCTGGGCTTCTGCGCCGATTTCCCCGACGCGGCTTTCCTGCCGGGGAGGCCCGACATCCTCTCCGGGACGGCGTGCCTTCTGGGGGAGCTGCTGCTGACCCCCGCCACACGGGGCGGGCGGCTGAGAGGCGACTATGTGCGCTCCGAGCGGCAGAACCTGATAGACGACATCAACGCCGAGATCAACGACAAGCGCGCCTACGCCTCCTTAAAGCTGGTGGAGGCCATGTTCCGGGGCGAGAGCTACGGCGTCAGCAAGCTGGGCACCCTGGCGGACGCCGCCAGCATCTCCCCCTACGTGCTGACGAAATATTATAAGGAGCTCATCGCCACGGCGCCCCTGGAGCTTTTCTACTGCGGCGCGGAGGAGCCCGAGCGCGTGGCGCGGGTGCTCCGGGAGGCGCTGGCCTCCCTGCCCCGGACCGGGAGCTTCCCCAGACCCGCCACCCAGGTGCGCACGGGCTTCGGGGACGTGAAGGAGAAGATCATACGGGAGCGGATGGACGTGACCCAGGGGCGGCTGGTCATGGGCTTCCGGCTGGACAGGGATCCTCAGGAGGAGCCCCGCTACGCCGCCCTGGCGGTGTTCAACGCCCTGTTTGGCGGCTCCGCCACCTCCCGGCTCTTTCTGAACGTCCGGGAGCGGCTGGCCCTGTGCTATTACGCCGGCTCCACCGTAGATCGGAACAAGGGGGCGATGTTCGTCTCTGCCGGCATCGACCCGGACAGGTTTCAGGAGGTACACGACGAGATCCTTGCCCAGCTGGCCTCCCTGGCCAACGGCTTTATCGAGCCCTGGGAGCTGGAGGCGGCCAAGCGGGGCGTCATCAGCTCGCTGCTGGCCTCCCTGGACGAGCCCATGGGGCTGGAGGCGCTGTATCTGGACAGGGCCATCCTGGCAAGCCGCCCCGGCCCGGAGGAATTTGCCGCCCTGTGCGAGATGGTCACGGCGGAGGATGTGGCGGATCTGGCGGCGGAGGCAAAGCTCACCCACACCTATTTTCTCACGGCGGAGGCGGACGGAGATGCTTAAAAAGAGGGAATACGCCGCCCTGGGCGAGACGGCCTTCACCGCCGAGACCCAGTCCGGTCTGCGGGTGACGGTGGTGCCGAAGGCCGGCTTTCGCAAGTCCATGGCGTTCCTGGCCGTCAATTACGGCGGCGCGGACAGGGAATTCATCCTCTCCGGGGAGCGGTTTTCCACCCCCTCCGGCACGGCCCACTTCGTGGAGCACAGGCTCTTCGAGGTGGAGGGCCAGGCCAACGCCCTGACCACCCTGTCCCAGCGGGGCGCCAACGCCAACGCCTTCACCTCGCCGGATATGACGGCCTATCATTTTGAGTGTACGGATTCGTTTTTTGAAAATCTCCGGCTCCTGCTGCAATTCGTCTCCACTCCCTACTTCACCGACGAGGGCGTGGAGCGGGAGCGGGCCATCATCGCCCAGGAGATCCGCATGATGGAGGACGACCCGGAGGACGCCGCCTACTACGCGCTCCTGCGGTGCCTCTACGCCGCCCCCGCCCTCCGGGAGAGCGTGGCCGGGACGGAGGAGAGCATCGCCTCCATCACCGCCGGGACGCTGGCCTCCGCCCACAGGGCCTTTTACACCCCCCGGAACATGGCCCTGGTGGTGGTGGGCGACCAGGATCCCCGGCGGGTGCTGGAGACGGCGGAGGAGCTGATGCCGGAGACCTTGGCGCCCATGCCGGTGCGCGTTCCGGAGAAGCCGGAGGGGCCTCTGCCCCTGAAAATGAGCGACCGTCGCGCCATGGACGTGGGCGCGCCCCTGTTCCTGGCGGGCGCCAAGACAAAAAGCGGGCTTCTGGGCCGGGAGAGCGTGAAATTCGAGCTGACCGCCACCCTGGCGCTGTCCACGCTCCTGGGCTCCGCCTCGCCCCTGTACCGGGAGCTCTACGACGCCGGCGCTGTCAACGAGACCTTCGGCTACGACTTTGAAAACACCGCCGGTTACTCCCAACTCTCCTTCGGCGGGGAGGCTCAGAAGCCGGAATACGTGTGTATGCGGGTGCTGGAGACGGCGGCGGATCTGGCCGCCCGGGGCGTCGATCCCGCGTTCTTCGCCCGCCGGAAAAAGACGGCCCTGGGCGCGGCCCTGCGCTCAGTGGGCTCCTTTGAGAACATCTGCTACAACGTGGCCGCCGGGGGCTTTTCCGGCTACGACTATTTCAATACCGTGGAGGTGCTGAACACGGTGACGGCGGAGGACGTGAGAGCCTTCCTGGCCGAGTACATGACCGTGGACAGATGCGCCGTCTCCATCATCCAAAAGAAAGGGTAATCCACATGAAGACAGCATACCCTGAAGCGTCCATCTCCTTCCCCATGCTGGGGGACTGGAGCATCAACCCCTCGCCGGTGATCCGCGTCGGGCCCCTGACCGTCCACTGGTACGGCATCATCATCGCTACGGGCTTTCTCCTGGCGGTGCTTTACTGTGCCAGGCGCTCCCGGGAATTCGGCCTGACGCCGGACAACGTCTTTGACGTGATCATCCTGGGCGTCCCCCTGGCCATCATCGGCGCGCGGATCTACTTCTGCCTGTTCCACTGGGATCTGTTCGCGGACGACCCCGTCTCCGTCCTGTATATCTGGCAGGGGGGATTGGGGATGTACGGCGTCATCGCCGGGGCGATCCTGGCCCTGGTCATCTACTGCCTGTGGAAAAAGCTGTCCATACCGGCCTTTCTGGACATGGTGTGCTTCGGCTTTATCATCGGCCAGACCCTGGGCAGGTGGGGGAACTTCATGAACCGGGAGGCCTTCGGCTACCAGACGGACATCTTCTGCCGCATGGTGCTCACCCTCCCCGACGGCACTGCCTACGCCGTCCACCCCACCTTCCTCTACGAGTCCCTGTGGAACCTGACGGGCCTTGCCCTGATGCACTTTTTCTCCAAAAAGCACCGCCGGTACGACGGACAGGTGTTCCTGTGGTATTTGGGCTGGTACGGCTTCGGGAGGATGCTCATCGAGGGCCTGCGCACCGACAGCCTCTACCTCTTCAACACGGGCATCCGCGTCAGCCAGCTGGTCTCCTTCGTTCTTTTCCTTGCATCCGCCGCGCTTTTGCTGTATAATAGATTCATGCGCCGCCCGGATCCGGAGAAAATGTTCGTAAACCGCCGGAAGGCCGCCCCGGCCCCGGAGCCGGACAGCGCCCAGACCCCGGAGGCCCCGGCGGAGGACGGTTCCGCGCCGGAGGAAAATACCGGAGACGGGAGCGGTGATGCCCATGGATGAACAGGAGCTTGACGAGGCGCTGGAGCCTCTGCGGGAGCTTTTGAGGACCCGCAGGGCCGTCTCGTTTAACAGAAGATTAACGTTCAAAACAAAAAATGAAAATCAAATGGAGGTAAAATGTATGGCAAGCTTTTCTTTTGATGACCTGAAGGAAAAAATCAGCCAGGCCGCCGGCAAGGCCGTGGGCGTGGCAAAGGACGTTGCCGGCAAGGCCGGGGACGCCGCTAAGGATGTTGCCGGCAAGGTCTCCGACGCGGCCCGGGACGTGGCCGGGAAGGCCCAGACCACCGGCAAAAAGGCCAAGCTCAACGGGGAGATCGCCTCCGTCCGCAGCGGCCTGAAGGACAAGTACACCGAGCTGGGCAGGCTCTACTACGAGAAGTACGCCGGCCACACCGATCCCGACTTCGCCGAGACCGCCGCCGCCATCGAGTCCGCCCTGGAGACCATCGAGGCCAAGCAGGCCGAGATCGAGAGCCTCTCCGCCCAGGAGGAGTCCGAAGAGGAGGTCGCCGCCGAGGCTGTGGAGGACGCCGCCGACCATGTGGTGGACGAGATCGAGGACACCGTGGAGCACGCCGCCGCCCAGGCCGCCAACGCCGCCGAGGAGGCCGCCAGCGAGGCAAAAAAGGAATTCGACGCCGCCGTCGACGCCCTGAACAATAAGCAGGAGTAAAAAACTGTCGGGCAAAGGCCGGAGTTCAGAGAAATGACCTGAAAGAGGAGCCGCTTGGCTCCTCTTTTTTTGTTTTGACCCCGCCGTTATGGCGGAATATGCGCGGAACCTCCCAAAAGAAATCACTGTTTCCGGCCTCACTTTCGCCAAAAGGTCAAAAGTGAAAAAGTTTGCGAGATTTTTAACAATTTAACTTGAAAACTCCCGCGGGAAGTTATAAAATAGTCTCGATGGCAAGAGGTGAGGGATTTGGTCAATATCGTGCTGGTGGAGCCGGAGATTCCCCAGAATTGCGGCAATATCGCCCGCACCTGCGCTGCCACCCGTTCGCGCCTGCATCTGGTGCGGCCCCTGGGGTTCGACATCTCCGACCGGATGGTGAAGCGGGCGGGCCTGGACTACTGGCCCATGGTGGACATCACGGTCTATGAGAGCCTGGACGAATTTCTCCGCAGGCACGGCGGGGAGGATCTGTGGCTGGCCACCACCAAGGCCCCGAAGAGCTATCATGAGGCCCGGTACGCGGACGGGTGCTGGCTTGTCTTCGGCAAGGAGACGGCGGGCCTGCCCGAAGTTCTCCGGGAGCGTTACCGCAATAAATGCGTCCGCATCCCCATGCGGGAGGACGCCAGGAGCCTCAACCTTGCCAATTCCGTGGCCGTCCTGTGCTACGAGGCCCTGCGCCAGCAGGGGTTCCCGGAGCTCTCCGGCACCGGCAGCATGGCATTGTGAAAAAAAAGGGGCCCCCGACGGGCCGCCCCTTGGGAACCCATCCGGGCTGTCGCCCGGATGGGAGAGGACGTCCGACACCTGCGCCTGAGGGCGAATACCTGGAGCCCGAGGTTAAGCGGTGTCGGTAAGGACGACGACGAGCGCATTTTCCCTTTATGGGTTTAAAATAATTTTTAGGATTGGAGTATTGACATGAACTACAACAAGAAATCAGTCCGTGACATTGACCTGGCCGGCAAGAAGGTGCTCCTTCGCTGTGACTTCAACGTCCCCCTGAAGGCGGGCGTCATCACCAGCGACAAACGCATCGTGGCCGCCGTCCCCACCATCAAGTATCTGCTTGAGCAGGGCTGCGCCGTCATCGCCTGCAGCCATCTGGGCAAGCCCGAGCCCAGCTTTGACAAGTGGGCCAAGAAGCAGGCCGAGAAGGGCAAGGCCCCCGAGGAGCTCACCGAGGCCAAATGGCAGAAGGCCCTGGACGCCCTGAAGATGGAGCCCGTGGCCGCCCGCCTCTCCGAGCTTCTGGGCAAGCCGGTGATCCTGGCCGGCGACGTGGTGGGCCCCGACGCCCAGGCCAAGGCCGCCGCCCTGAAGGGCGGGGAGATCATGCTCCTCCAGAACACCCGCTTTGAGAAGGGCGAGACGAAGAACGACCCCGAATTCGTGAAGAAGCTGGCCGCCCTGGCCGGTGAGAACGGCGTCTATGTGTCCGACGCCTTCGGCGCCGTCCACCGCGCCCACGCCTCCACCGCCGGCGTCGCCGCCTATCTGCCCGCCGTCTCCGGCTTCCTCATCGAGAAGGAGCTGGGCGTCATGGGCAAGGCCCTGGCCGATCCCGACCGTCCCTTCGTCGCCATCCTGGGCGGCGCGAAAGTCTCCGATAAGCTCAATGTCATCTCCAATCTTCTTGAGAAGGTCGATACCCTCATCATCGGCGGCGGCATGGCCTACACCTTCATGGCCGCCAAAGGCTATTCCGTGGGCACCTCCCTGCTGGACGCCGACAAGCTGGACTACTGCAAGGACATGATGGCCAAGGCCCAGGAGCGCGGCGTCAAGCTGCTCCTGCCCGTGGACACCGTTGTGGCCGCCTCCTTCCCCGACCCCATCGACGGCCCCGTGACCGTTGAGACCGTGGCCGCCGAGGCCATCCCCGCCGACAAGATGGGCCTGGACATCGGCGAGAAGACCCGCGAGATCTTCGCCAAGGCCGTCCTGGAGGCCAAGACCGTTGTCTGGAACGGCCCCATGGGCGTCTTTGAGAATCCCACCCTGGCCGCCGGCACCATCGCCGTGGCCAAGGCTCTGGCCGAGTCCGACTGCATCTCCATCGTGGGCGGCGGCGACTCCGCGGCGGCCTGCGAGCAGCTGGGCTTTGCCGACAAGATCACCCACATCTCCACCGGCGGCGGTGCCTCCCTTGAGTTCCTGGAGGGCAAGGAGCTGCCCGGCGTAGCCTGCTTACTCGACAAATAAGGAGAGGGCAGAGCGTCATGAACAGAAAATACCGCAAGACCGTCATCGCCGGCAACTTCAAGATGAACATGCTCCCCTCCGAGATCCGCGCCTACGCGGAGGAGATAAAGACCCTGGTTCCCCGTGCCCGCTGGTGCGAGACCGTCATCTGCGCCCCCTTCGTGGATCTGCCCTTGGGGATGAAATACCTCAAGGAGGCCCGGATCTCCGTGGGCGCCCAGAACATGAGCGAGCACCCCAAGGGGGCGTACACCGGCGAGGTGTCCGGCGAGATGCTCCGGGATCTGAAGGTCAAGTACGTCATCATCGGCCACTCCGAGCGCCGTCAGTATTTTGGCGAGACAGATCTTACCGTCAACGAGAAGGTCAGAGCCGCCCTGGAGCTGGGCCTCCAGCCCATCGTCTGCGTGGGCGAGAGCGCAAAGCAGCGGGAGCTGGGCCTCACCGAGTCCCTGATCAACTACCAGGTGCGCGCCGCTCTGGCCGGCGTCAGCGATGAGCAGATCCGCAAGGTGGTCATCGCCTACGAGCCCATCTGGGCCATCGGCACCGGCAACACCGCCACCGCCGAGCAGGCAAACGAGGTCAACCGCGCCATCCGCTCCATCATCCGCGGCCTCTACGGGGCCCGCACCGCCCGCGCCACCACCATCCTCTACGGCGGCTCCATGAACGAGAAGAACGCCTACGAGCTCCTGGCCCAGCCGGACATCGACGGCGGCCTCATCGGCGGTGCCTCCCTTGTCCCCGAGAAATTCGCCGCCATCATCAACGCGGCTAACCAGGAATAACGCTTTTTGGGCCGTCATACTACCTGGCGGCCCCTCCTCTATAAATCAAAATGGAGGTAACCTCATGAAAAGACCCGTGACACTTATCATCATGGACGGCTTCGGCATCGACAAGCCGGATCCCAAGATCAACGCCATCGCCGCCGCCAAGCGGCCCAACCTGGATCGGCTCATCGCCTCCAGCCCCCTTTGCCAGCTCCAGGCCAGCGGCGAGGACGTGGGCCTGCCCGACGGCCAGATGGGCAACTCCGAGGTGGGCCACACCAACATCGGCGCCGGAAGGATCGTCTATCAGAGCCTTCTGCGCATCACCGTGGCCGTCCGGGACGGCAGCTTCTTTGAAAACCCGGAATATATCGCCGCAATGGACGCGGCCAAGGCCTCCGGCGGGGCCCTGCACCTGATGGGCCTCATGTCCCCCGGCGGCGTCCACAGCCACAATACCCACACCTGGGCCTTCCTGGAGATGGCTAAGCGGCGCGGCCTTTCAAAGGTCTATATCCACTGCTTCATGGACGGCCGCGACGTGCCCCCCTCCTCCGGCAAGGAGTATATCGAGGAATGCGTGGCCAAGTGCAGGGAGATCGGCGTAGGCAAGATCGCCACCATCGCCGGCCGCTTCTACGCCATGGATCGCGACAACCGCTGGGACCGGGTGGAGAAGGCCTATAACGCCATGGTCTGCGGCGAGGGCAACATCGACCTTGACCCCGTCCACACCATGCAGGCCAGCTACGACGCCGGCGTCACCGACGAGTTCGTGGTTCCCACGGTCTGCGCCCCGGAGGGCACGGTCAAGCCCGGCGACTCCGTCATCTTCACCAACTTCCGCCCCGACCGCGCCCGGGAGATTACCCGCACCTTCGTGGATCCCGACTTTAAGGGCTTTGAGCGCAAAAAGGGCTTCTTCCCTGTCAAATACGTCTGCACCACCCAGTACGACGCCACCATGCCCAATGTCACCGTGGCCTTCCCACCGGAGGATCTGAAGAACACCTTCGGCGAGATCCTGGCCCAGCGGGGCATGAAGCAGCTACGCATCGCCGAGACGGAGAAGTACGCCCATGTGACCTTCTTCTTCAACGGCGGCACCGAGCAGGTCTACGACGGGGAGGATCGGGCCCTGATCCCGTCCCCCAAGGAGTTCCCCACCTACGACCTGATCCCAGAGATGAGCGCCCGCAAGGTGGCCGACGAGTGCGTCAAGCGCATCGAGTCCGGTAAGTACGACGCCATCATCCTCAACTTCGCCAACTGCGACATGGTGGGCCACACCGGCGTCTTTGAAGCCGCCGTCAAGGCCGTGGAGACTGTGGACGAGTGCGTTGGCAAGGTGGTGGACGCCGTGCTGAAGGCGGGCGGCGTGTGCCTCATCACCGCCGACCACGGCAACGCCGACAAGATGATCGCCGAGGACGGCGAGCCCCACACCGCCCACACCACCAACCCTGTGCCCTTCTTCATCGTGGGCGCGCCCGAGGGCATGAAGCTCCACAATGGCCGCCTGGCGGACATCTGCCCCACCATGCTGGAGCTGATGGGCATCGACCAGCCTACCGAGATGACCGGCAAGAGCCTTATCCAGCACTGAAAAAGTCCTATAACCAATGGGCCTCCCAAACGGGAGGCCCAAAGTTTTTTGTTGACATATGCGCATTTTGTGCGTATAATATAGGTGAGAGGTGAGAAGATGAAACAGAAAGACCTCCTCAGATTATTCTTTGACAAGGGTTGGTGGATCCTCCGCGAGGGCGCAAACCATATTATTTTAACAGACGGAACGCGCATGGAGCCTGTTCCGCGTCATAAAGAGGTCAACGAGCAGCTTGCCAAAGCGCTTATCTGAAGAAACCGGCTGTAAGGGGGAGATATCATGAAAACGGCTTATCCGATCATTTTGACGCCCGTGGAAACGGGATATTTGGTCTATGTTCCTGATTTTGACATCAATACAGAGGGCACGTCCATTGCCGACGCGATCTCCATGGCCTCCGACGCCATAAGCCTCATGGGGATCACCATGCAGGACATGGGAAAGAAGCTGCCGGACGCGTCCACGGTGCTTCCGGCATGCGGCGCTGGGGAACTGGCGGTATTTGCGGTCGTGGATTTCGACGCCTACCGCCGCGCTAACGATATGCGCGCTGTGAGGAAAAACGTGACCATCCCCAGCTATCTCAACGAGCTTGGCGAGCGGGCCGGCGTCAGCTTCTCCCAAATCCTCCAGGACGGCCTGAAGCAGAGATTTGGCGTGAGATGACCGTATGCCGCTGTCCCCGGCGACCCATGGCGCCACCGAAAGTCGCAATATCCTATTTATACGCGCCTGTAGGGGCCGCCTCTCTTGGCGGCCCGCCGTATTTCCGGGGCACCCCACCCAAAAAGGTTGCGGCTATGCCGCTTATTTTTTATTGTGGGCCGAGCGGGTCTCTGGCACCTACGGCGTATGACGAAAGGCCGGTGGTAGACGGTGGACGGGTCGCCGGGGACGGCGACTCCTACAGCGTAACAATCAGATATTGCGAAATTCAGTGGTGCCATGGGCCAACCCGGGCGGCGGCCCCTGCAAGGCTTATCGAAATTTAGGCGAAACAACACCACGGGCGGGGATCACCCCGCCCGTTTTTTGCTGTCTGCCGCTTTATTTGTTGTTCTCCACGATCTTGTTATACTGTTCCGTTATGGCCTCCAGGACGGCGGCCTCCTGGGCTGTCAGGGCGGGCTTTGACACGCTGTCCAGGGCGTCGCCGCGCTCCTCATCGTAAAGATCCCCCGCCAGAAGATAGACGGCGCTGTCCACGTTGGCGTCCTGTTCCGTTGCCAAGGCGTTCAAAAGCCTATAGGGATCGGCGATGAACCGGCGGCCCAGCTCTGACCCCGCGGCCTCGGCGTAGGCCCCGTCGGACCGGGCGGCGAAGACGGTCAGCTCCCGGTCGGAGAGCTCCCCGGTGTGCTCCATCCCCCAGTCCATGGTGAACTCAAAGGGCTCGGAGAGCACCCTTGTCCGGAGCTCCCCGCCGGCGATGCCCTTTTCCACCGTGTCGAAGGCATTGTAGACCGCCCCATAGCCTTCACCGGTATAGTTCAGCTTCGCGGTCATGGGCAGGAAGCACACCGCCTCGGTGCCGCCCTCAAGCCGCGCCAGGATTACGCCGGCGCCGGACTCCCGCTCCGGCCCGGAGACGCCGGCGGGACGCAGGTAGATATACGCCACGGTTTGGTCAATCGAAAAGCTTGCGTTCTGGGTGGGCGGGACGTTGAAAAGATCCCCCCGGAGGTCGATCCTGACGCAGGGGATCGAATCGATCCGGTCCGACAGGAAGCCCTCCCAGGTCACGTCGCTGTACAGCGTGACCAGCTCATTCCATTGGGCGGGATACTCCAGCGCCACGCCCAGGGCCGCGTCCCGGTAGACCGTCCGCTGCGACGGCCTTGCCGTGGTATCGGACGCGGAATCCCCCAGGGCGGAGGAGTCCACAGGCTGTTTCTCAGTCCAGGTGAAGACAAGTATGTAGAGGCTGGATTCCGGATCCACCACCCCCAGAATGTCCGGGGTCAGCGTCACGGGCTCCATGCCGTCCACGATGTAGATGTACTCCCCGGCGGCGGTATAAAGCGCCCAGCTCCCGCGGCGCACGCCCTCCTCGTCCTCAAACATGTCCGCCTCCAGGACGGTCAGCGCCGCGCCCGGCTCCAAGATATAGACCGGGCAGGAGTAGTACGCCCCGCCGTCGTCCATGCCGCTCTCAATTCTGGTCTTGCGGACGCCCGTCACCTCCAGCTGCAGACCATCCAGGTTGAAGGTGTACACCAAGCCCGCGCCGTTGGAGGGGACGGCCTGCGTGGTATCGTCTGTCCCGGCGGTGCCGCCGGCTCCCGTGGTGTCCCCGCCGCCGGCCGGGGGAGGCGTTTTATTCTCATTGCCCGCCGTGGCAAAGACGGTGAGCGTCCCGGCGACGGCCAGGATCAGCGCCAGCGCCAGGGCGATGACGGAATTTTTGTCGAATTTCATGATGGCTCGTATCCTTTCCTCCGCGGTATTCATGCTGAAAAAGCTGCCGAAGGGCGCGGGCAGGGCGCGTTTTTCCTCCATCCCGATGATGGTCTCGGCGTAGTCCCGCCGCCTGCCGGCACCGTAGTATCGCAGAACTGCCTCGTCGCAAGCCAGCTCCAGATCCCGGTCAAAGAGAAAATACATCGCCCACACCAGGGGGTTAAACCAGTGCAGACACAGCGCCGCCGCCATCAGGAGCTTTTGCGCCGCGTCAAACCGGCGGATGTGGGTGGTCTCGTGGTACAGGACATACGCCGCCGTGGCCTGATCCGACCAGTCAAACCCCCGCGGAACAAGGATGACTGGCCTTACGATCCCGTAGGTCAGGGGCGAGGGGAGCCCCGCCAGCTCCCGCAGCTCCACCCGGCGGCGCAGCCTGTGGGCGGCCATCCACCGGAGGGCAAAAGCGTTTTTCACCGGCACCGCCGTCCTCAGCTCCCGGCAAAGCCGCGCCCGGGACAGGACGAAATACAGCCCCAGCCCCAGCGCCGCCGCCGCCCAGACCGTGGGGATTAGGGGGAAGTCTTTGGCGCTCGCCGTTTTTTGGGGCGCGCTGTCCCCCGGTACCACCGGCGCGGAGGCAGACGTATCAGGTAATGTACCTTGTATGTCCACCGGATCCGCCGGGACGAACGTGTCTGCCGGCCGGCTCGCCGGCCGCTCCGACACGGGCAGGGTCGGGAGGGACAGCCCCGCCGGGATGGGCACCGACAGCGGCGTCAACAGCCGCAGCAGCGCCAGACACCAGAGAAGGGGGAACAGCCGCTTGGGGAGCCGGTTCAGCCCCACAAGCCTTATGAGGAGGATGACGGCGATCAGGACGGCCCCGCCCAGACTCATCTTCAAAAGCATAGTCTCCATAGCTCACTCCCACTCCTCCACCAGGGAACGGAGCTTCTCGATCTGCTCCGCCGTCAGCGTCTTCTTTCCCAGAAGGGCGGCGAACAGCTTGGCGGGCACGCCGTCGTAGAGCTTCCCGATGAGCTCGTTGGTCTCCGCCTCCTGCACCGCCTCCCGGGGGATCAGGGGGCGGCAGAGGAAGTTGGGCTCCCGCCGCTCAATGGCCCCCTTGGCGATGCACCGTTTGATGAGGGTGTAGGTGGTGTTCATGTTCCAGCCCACCTCCTCCTTGAGCACATCGGAAATGTGCTTGGCCGTGACCTCCCCCTCCCGCCAGAGGACGTTCATGACACGGATCTCCGAATCAACCAGCCTGCAGTCCATCTGCTCACGCTCCTTTACACGACAATTGTAGTTTGGGCCCAGGCTCATACTACCACAGTCGTGCGGATTTGTCAACACTATTGTTGTAGTTTCTTGAAAAATTTTTCTTTTCCCCAAAAAGCGTGAAAATTCCGCCGTTCTCTTGCAATTTCCCGTAAAAAAGTCTATAATTTCTCAGAAGATTTCACTATAGGATCCGCGCGGAAGGCGGGATCCGTAAAAAGGGGTCGTACAGATGAGAAAAACGATAGCGGCGCTCCTGGCGCTGGCCCTGGGACTGCTCCTTTGCGCCTGCGGGAAGAGCCCGGCCGCCGAGGCCGTGGAGGCGCTGATCGCCGGCATCGGTCAGGTGACCAGGGACAGCGGCGGCGATATCCTGGCGGCGGAGGAGGCCCTGGAGGCCCTGACGGAGAAGGAGAGGGAGCGTCTGGACGGCGCGGAGACCCTGAGCGAGGCCCGCGGGGCCTATGACGCCCTGCTGGCCGGGGACGTGGACGCGCTGATTTTAAAGATCGGCCCCGTGGACGAGACGTCCGGCCCCGCCATCGCGGCGGCACAGGCGGCTTTTGATGCCCTCTCCGGCGGTCAACAGGCGCTGGTGGCCAACAGCGGCCTCCTGGCGGACAGCGCCGGGGCCTATGACGCCCTGCTGGCCGGGAAGGCGGAGCGGCTGATCGCCGGGATCGATCCCACCCAAGCCACCGCCTGGGCCAGACTGGAGGCGGCCAAAAAGGCCCTGGAGACGTTGACGGAGGCGCAGAGGAAGCTGGTGCCCAATCTGGACGATCTGGACATAGCGGAGCGGGCGTTTTTTGAGGCCCACGTGGCTCCGGTGGAGGGGCTCATCGAGAAGGCCGCGTCCTTCGATTTCAGCGGGGACGCGATGCCCGAGGGGGCGGCGGAGGCCGTCAGCGCCGCCGGGGAGGCCTACAGCGCCCTCTCCTACAGCCTTCAACAGCTGGTGGGGAACCGGGAGAAGCTGGAGACGGCCCAAGCAGGCCTGTCGGATCTGAAGGTGCGCCTGGTGAACACCTACATCGCCGATAACATTGCCGGCCGGCCCCTGGACGGGGAGAGCGGGGAGAGGCTGTTGACCGCCCGGGCCATGTACGACGCCCTTTCCCCGGCGGAGCGGGATCGGATCGTCAATTTTGACGCGGTGGAGACCGCCGCCGCCCAGGCCGAGGCGGCCCTGGCCCAGCCCCCGGTGCGGTTCCTGAGCTACTCCATGGGCAGGACTCTGGTGGGCGGCCCGCTGCTTATCCTGAACGCCCGGAACGTGTCGGACAAGACCCTGGCGGAGTTCACCTTCCGCCTCTACGCCTACAACAGCGAGGGCGCGCCGGTGATGGTGGATTTTGACGACTACTGCCTGGAGCTGGGCTACTACGAGCCCGTGGAGCCCGGTGCGGGCCTCATCCGCAAGGAGGCCAGCTTTATGATCTTCGCGGAGAACCGGGAGTTGAGCCGCTATGTGGCGGTGCTGGAGTCCGCCCTCTTCGAGGACGGTACCGGTTGGGCGAATCCCAACATGTCCCTCCTCGACGCCCAATACAACGAAAAGCCCCTGACGGAGCCGGACGAAAATACCCTGCACAGGTGAAAATAGAGCCGTAGGTTATAAGGAGAAAAGGCAACAAAAGAGGAAAAGAAACCAGGGGAGGGATTTCCGCGTCGTCGCGGAACCGGCACCACCGAATTCCGCAATAACCGATTTATACGCTTCCGTAGGGGCCGCCTCTCTTGGCGGCCCGATTCTTCGAATTCCCACAATACCCACCAAAAAAAGGCTGCGGTTTTGCCGCCATTTTTATTTGCGGGCCGCCCTGGGAGGCGGCCCCTACAACGTCTTGGGGGATATTTGCGGGAATTTGCTGGACGTGTCAACCTGGGCGGCGGCTCGTCCCGTGTCTGTTTCAGCCGCCCCACACCCAGTCGAGGGCCGAGAGGGGGATGCCGCCGCGCCTCAGCGCGGCGACTTCGGTTTCACAGAGGGCGACGGCCTTGCAGATCAGCTCGTCCGCCATCTGTTCGGTGAACAGGAGGGCGTCCGTCTCCGGCACAGGCCGGAAGTAGCCGTGCAGGGTCTGGATCAGGCCGGGGATGTC
Source organism: uncultured Oscillospiraceae bacterium (assembly GCA_947589545.1). Taxonomy (GTDB): domain Bacteria; phylum Bacillota; class Clostridia; order Oscillospirales; family Oscillospiraceae; genus RUG626. Next base: position 37,151 of record CANQBA010000025.1, read on the forward strand.
GAAGCCGCCCAGCTCCAATATCCTCTGGCCGGTCAAGTCCACGGGCTTTACCATATCCTCACGGAGGCCGTATGCTTCAATGACATGGGCGTTGGTGACGCCGTAATCCCGGTGAAGCCGCTCAACATATCCCGGGACGCGCGGGTCAAAGCCGTGGTCTGCATACATAAACCGCCGGTGCAAAACGTCCTCCACCAGGTGCAGGTAGTAGCCCAGGTACAGATCGTCCCTAAGCATCAGATCTCCGAACCTGGCCCGGAAGCCGTCCAGATCCAGCGTTCTGGCGTCTCCGCCGCCCACATGGATCTTCATATGTCCGGTGTTCCGCCCGGCCAGGGAGGCGTCCGGGAGGATGGAGCCCAGCATGAGGCGGTCCGGGTCGCGAAATGCCGTTGTTTGCAAAAGTCTGCCTGTAATGGCCATGTGGATGATGGTGGAGGCCATAGCGTTCCCCTCCTGTCGAATTGATAGGTACAAGGATACCACATCCCCGTCAAAAATGCAAATATTGCCCTCCCGCATGTTGGTTTTGACATTTTCTTATGGCTGTGGTATAATGAATTTAATCATATACCTCGGAGGCGCGTATGGTTCTTCTGCAAGAGAATACCTGGGAGGTTACCGCCTCGGACGCCGCGCTTCCGGCCCGGGACGAGAACGCCCACAAGGGGTGCTTCGGGCGGGTGCTGATCGTCGCCGGCTCCGTGGGCTTCACGGGTGCGCCCACCTTCGCCGCCAAAGCGGCGGTGCGAAGCGGGGCGGGGCTTGTGTACCTGGCCGTCCCGGAGCCCATATACGCCATTGAGGCCGTGAAAAACGACGAGGCCATGGTCTTCCCCCTCCCCGTTACCGTCCCCGCCGCGCTGAGGGAGCTGGCGCCCCGGCTGCAAAAATGTGACGCGGTGCTGGTGGGGCCGGGGCTGAGCCTGTCGGCCTGGGCCCGGGAGCTGACCTACTGGATCCTGGAGAACTCCCCTGCCCCCGTGATCGTGGACGCGGACGGCATAACGGCTGTTTCAGCGCATATAGATGTACTGGATAAGCTGTCATGTCCCGTGATCCTCACCCCCCACGAGGGGGAGTTCAGCCGCCTCTCCGACGGGCTCACCCGCCTTTCCAGGGCGGAGGCCGCCCGGGAATTTGCCCTTCGGCACGGCGTCACCGTGGTTTTGAAGGGCCACCGCACTGTCACGGCCCAGCCGGACGGGTGCTGTTATATCAACACCACCGGCAATCCCGGCATGGCCACCGGCGGCTCCGGGGACGTGCTGGCGGGGATGATGCTGGCCTTCCTGGGCCAGAGGCTCCCCGGCGCCGTGTGGAAGGCGGTATACTGGCACGGGGCGGCGGGGGACGCGTGCGCGGCCCGCTATGGCCAGTACGCCATGACCCCCACGGACATGACAGACTGTCTCAAATCTGTTTTGAGGTGAGTCTTTTGCGCGTACTGTCCGTTGCCCTGTCGTTTTCTCTGCTGATCTGCCTCACCGCCTGCTCCGGCCCCTCCGGGGAGGACAGGATGGCCGGGATCCGGCAGTCCTTTTCCGATGCCGCCGCCGTATCCTTTGCCGCGGATATCCGCGCCGATTACGGGGACCGGGTCACGGATTTCGGCCTCGATTTCACCGGTCTCCCGGAGGACGGGGTGATCACGGTGACGAGTCCCGCGCTGATCGCGGGGGCCCAGGTGAAGCTGGGCGACGGCGGGACGACGCTGTCCTATTCCGGCGCGGAGGTCTACACCGGGGAGATCCTGCCCGGCGGGCTGTCGCCGGTGGACGCTGTGCCGGTGATGGTGTCCGCCTGGAGAGAGGGCCTGGTCACCGAGACGGTGAAGGAGCGCTGGGGGGACACGGACTGTCTGGCGGCGATCTTCCGCGTGGACGACGGCGTGGATCTGCGCACCTGGTTCGACGGGGAGGGTCTGCCCCTCCACGCGGAGTTTACCTTCGACGGTTACACCGTTATCACAGCGGATTTTTATGATATGAAAGTCGAGTGACCCTGTATGGATCTACGAAAGCGCACCTGGGCGGAGATCAGCCTTGACAATATAGAACATAACTACCGGCGGATCCGGTCGATCCTGCCGGAGAACTGCAAATTCCTGGGCGTGGTCAAGGCAGACGCCTACGGCCACGGCGCGGTGGAGGTGTCCCGCCGGCTGGAGAGCATCGGCGCGGACTATCTGGCCGTCTCGTGTCTGGACGAGGCGGTGGAGCTGCGGGACGCCGGGATCGGCATCCCCATTCTGATCCTGGGCCACACGCCCAGGGAGTACGTCCGGGAACTGATTGAGCGGGATCTGACCCAGACCGTCACCTGCGAGGCCAAGGCCATCGAGTACTCCCGCGAGGCATCCCTGCTGGGCCGGACGCTGCGCATCCACATCAAGGTGGACACCGGCATGTCCCGGCTGGGCTTCCTCACCGCCGGGGGGCACTTTGAGCAGGGGGTCGAGAACATCGTCTCCGCCTGCCGCCAGCCAAATCTGGATCCGGAGGGCGTCTACACCCACTTCGCCGTCTCCGACGAGCCCGGCGCCCAGGCGCGGCAGTATACCGAGGAGCAGTTTTCCCTCTTCCAAAAGGTCGTCGCCGCCGTGGAGAGCGCCGGGATCCGCTTTCGTATCCGCCACTGCGCCAACTCCGGGGCCGTGGCCGGGTATCCCGAAACGGCGCTGGACATGGTGCGGCCGGGGATCCTGCTCTACGGCTTCGGGGACGGCGGAAGACTGGGCCTGCGGCCCTGTATGCGGCTGATGACCCATGTCTCCACCATCAAATACATCGACGCCGGCCTCCCCGTCAGCTACGGCGGCGTCTTCGTGACGCCCCGGCGCACGCGGATGGGCGTCATCCCCATCGGCTACGCCGACGGGCTCCTGCGCTCCCTCTCCGATCGCTGCTCCTTCATGACGGAGCAGGGGCCCGCTCCCCAGCGGGGCCGGATCTGCATGGATATGTGCATGATCGACCTGACCGACCTGCCCCAGGTCAATTTGGAGAGCCTTATCGAGATCTTCGGCCAGCGCCAGTCGGCGGAGACTCTGGCCGCCCAGGCGGGCACCATCTCCTACGAGCTCCTCTGCTCCGTGAGCAAGCGGGTGCCCCGGGTCTATGTGGAGGCCCCCGCACAGAAGTGACCGCGCCCTCATAGACTGTAGCGGGTGGAAAAGTCCGCCCGGGTATTTTATGCCGCGCTGTATAAATACCTCTGCTTTGTGAAAGAATTATGGTAGTCCCAAAACGGCGGAAAACCGGCGGGAAGGGACGACTATCAATTCGTCGGAGAGTGAAGAGCGTGCAAAGCGCAGTCAAAAGAGGAGACATCTACTACGCCGACCTGAGCCCCGTTGTAGGGAGCGAACAGGGCGGGATGCGGCCTGTACTTATTGTCCAGAACGACACGGGCAACAAGCACAGCCCGACGGTGATTGCCGCGGCGATCACATCACAAATCGGAAAAGCACGTCTGCCCACCCATATCGAGCTGGAGGCCCGTTCCTTTGGCTTGACAAAGGATTCGGTGGTGCTTCTGGAGCAGATCAGAACCATCGACAAACGCCGTCTGCGCGAGCGGATGGGCCGGGTGGACGAGGAGCTGATGAACAAGGTGGACGACGCCATCGCCGTCAGCTTCGGGCTCCACGGGTAAGACAAACCGGGGGAGCGGATCCCCACTCCCCCACGCTTTACAAAGGAGATACATAGATGAGTAAGGGTAAAAAAATCGCCATCGCCATTGCCGTCCTCGCCTTTACGGCGCTGGTATCGGGCCTGACCACCATGGCCGTCACCAATTACGGCTCCCAGTCCGACCCGCTGGTGACGGTGAGCTATCTCAACGAGACGGTGCGGCCCCAGATCGAAGCCGCCGTGGAGCAGGCCATGGAGGCCAAGGCCGCCGAGCTTGCCCGGCAGTTCCAGGACATCGTCAGCCAGTCCTCCGGCGCCACCGGCGCCTCCCAGCCCTCGGGCTTTGTGGTGATCACGCTGAAAAAGGGCCAGACCGTCACCTGCGGCGTGGGCACGGAGATCATGCCGCGTATAGGCTCGGTGGTGTCCAACGGCCCGGATTCCCCCCGGCTCATCGACGAGACCGGCGGCGTCAGCGTCACCGGCGCGGGGACGGAGCTCACGGTGAACCACATGTATATGGTCACCATCAAGGGCAACGGCGTCAAGGCCACCCGCGACAACACAAAGCTCCTGATCCGGGGCGATTACACCGTCAGCTGACCTTTTTTAGTTTAATACTAATATCTAATTAAAATAAGCTTTCTCGCCGGTCTTTTTCGCGCCATGCTTCGTCAGCCGCCTTGGAAATACCAATGGGTATTCCCTGCGGTGTCTTCCTTGCCTGACACGAAAAATCCTCGCCGCTCGGGGACGTGTCGTAGGGAAACATTGTGAACCTACCTATTTACATATTTTATCGGTCAGGAGCCTGTGTTGACGCACAGGCTCCTTAGTTTGTGTCATGCTATTTCCAAATCCAGCTCAGCGACCTGTATGAGGATGTCCTCAAGCTCCTGGGGCATGTCATCGAGAATGCCTATGTCACGGTAGTGGATGACGATCTCTTGCGGAGCACTGCGGGAATACTTCTTGGCCCGTTCTCCGACCTCGATGCGCTTGATGAAGGTGTGGAGAAGCTCCGGGGTCAGTTCGTCTATTTCTGTGTACTTGTGGGCGTTGTCCAGGAAGCGGTCGAAGTTGGAGGTGGAGTCCTTTAGCTCCTGCAAGTGAGCGGTCAACTCCGGGAGGGCGTTCTTGATGCTCTCCTGCTCCGCAATATACTCGTTGGAGAGTATCCTGTACTGCTCATCCGGGATTCTGCCAAGGACGTTGTCCTCGTAGAGACGCTTGAATAACGACATGAGTTCTGACTGGCGTTTTGTCATCGAGGCTATCTGTTTCTCAAAACCACGGATTTCCTTTTGGGCCTCCTTTGTGCGCTTCATGCCAATGTACTCTGCAAATTTGCGCTCATTCTGCCTCGCGAAGTGGGTGATCCGGCGGAGGTCGTCAAGGACGATAGCGTTGAAGTCAGCTTCGAGGATGTAATGAGCTGAGCAGACGCTCTTACCCTTTTTCTTGTAGGTGGAACACATGAAGCAGTTTTTGGAGGAGTCCATTGTGTGGGAGCGGTGAAGCACCATGGTCCCTCCGCAGTCCTTGCAATAGACGAGGCCGGAGAACATATTGACCGTCACGCCCAGGTACGTCTCGTTTTCCAAGATCCGCGAGATCGTAGTCGCCGACCACGCGAAGGGGCGGGAAGTGTCGAGGCCGGTGAGCTTCACGCCGTACTTCTCATAGCAGTAATAGGACGGCGTGGGAATTTGATCCGCTTCGAGCTGCTGCGCGATTTTTGATGGGCCCATGCCATCAGCGCAGAGGGAGAAGATGCGTTTGACCACCGGAGCCGTGTCCAGGTCTGGTACAAGATGCCGTTTGGGGTCGTCCGGGTCTTTCATGTAACCGTAGTTTGGGCGTGATGCGATCCTCGCGCCAGTCTCGGCCTTGATTTTCACCGATGAACGTCCTTTTTGGCTGGTGTCCTTGGCGTACATCTCGTTAATGATGTTCCTGAACGGCGTAAAATCGTTGGTCGATTCCACGAGGCTGTCCACCCCGTCGTTGACGGCTATGAACCGCACACCGTAGCTGGGGAACACTAACTCGGTGTACTGGCCCACCTGTAGGTACTCCCTTCCAAGGCGGGACAGGTCTTTGACGATCAGCGTGGCGACCTGATCGGACTCAATGAGCTCCATGACCTCCTGCCAGCCGGGGCGGTTGAAGTTGGTGCCAGTGTAGCCGTCGTCGTAGATGAAACGCGTATTTGTGAAACCCTTGTCGGCGGCGTACTTTTCTAACAATAATCTTTGATTCTGGATGCTGTTGGAGTCGTCCTCCCTGCCGCTTCGCTTCTGCATATCCTCCTGGCTCAGTCGTCCGTAGAGGATGGTGTATTTTTCTTGGCTTGCCATATTTCCTCCTTTCCGGGCAAGCCGGTACGGCAGTACAACAATACCGCATGACTTGCCCGAAGTCTATACTTTTTTCAAACTTTTTTGAGGTCGCTGTCTATTACGTGAAAGAGGCTCTCGGTGGGCGTGTGCTTGGCTCCCGCCTCGAAAACGGAGCGGATGCGGAAGAGCCTGCCGCCGCTGTACATCTCGCGGTAGATTTGGGACTCGCCGTTGGCGCTCTCGGAAAACTTGGTGTTGAGGAAGGTGGGCATCACCTTGTTGTCACCGCCGAATCGTCCTCCGACAATCTCTCCGGGTTTATAGCCGCCGAGCATACCGGTGGCTTGGTATTCTTCAAAATCTGTCAATCTAAATTCCTCCTTAGTACATTTGTTGTGACCATGTGGGTTCCTCATCCTCATGGTCGTCGGGCTTGTGGCCCATGGCAATTTTCTTTCTCTGGGTTTCTTTGAGTGCCTTGGAGTCCACGTGTTGACGCATAGTCGTGGCGTCGCGGACCGGGCCAGTGTCGGAGAGAGCCGCCACGGTCACAGCAGTTGAGATAAGAGCGTCAACAACAGGGTCGAGGCCGATGAGATTATTGCGGTCAGGATGATTGAGGTTTTCGCGGTATGCGTTAAACTGCGCACGGATTTCCTCGAAGCTCTCTCCACGTTTTCGATGCTCGTAGTACTGCTCTCGTGCATTTTCCCAACCTGTTGTTGAAGAACCTGTATGCGGTTGTTCAGGCTGGCTGTCTGGCTTAGTATCCTCTGCGCGTCCTCGGTGGTCATCAGCGTCGTGAGCGTTTCTTCTATCCTTGCTTGACGCTGGAGCAGACCATTGAGGAGCGTCAGCACTTCCACCTGACCGGATCTGTTCAGAGCCTTCAGCTCCTCGTTGGAGAGCCTCCTGTCGGATTGCGAATTCATGTTCCATGTTCTCCTTTAAATATTTAGTTTCGTGTAACTTGTTATCCCGGCACCGTTGATCTTCCGGTGCGGTGTAGGTGATGTACTTGCGCTCGTCTGTCCACTTCACCTGGTAGCCCACGCTTTTCATGAGCTCCATGAACTCTTCGCGGCTCCCGGCGTAGGCCATGCACAGGTCGATAGTAGCCATCAGCGCGAACTTCCAACTCAGGCTCTTCTCGGCGACGCGATACTCACGGGAGGACATGGGCTTCGCTTTCCGTTTTCTCGGAGGCTCGAACACCGGCAGGCCCAGCTCGGCGCAGATTTGGTCGTTGACCATTTTCAGCCGGTCAATCGTGTCGCCGTCCACGTGGAGCTTACGCCCTGTCTCGAAGTCGACGCTGTTGATGATGAGGTGGGAGTGGACATGGTCCCGGTCGGTGTGAGTGCAGACCAGCACCTCGTGGTCCTTGAACTGCTCCGCCAGCTTGAGCGCGGCGGCGTGAGCGGTCGCGGGATTCACCTCCGCTCCGCTGGGGAAGCTCTGGACCAGGTGGTAGAACATCCTGCCGCCGTCCTTGTGGTAGAGGAGCTTGGTGTTGAGGAAGTCGTCGTAGGCTGAGACGGCCTGACAGTTGACGCCGGTGACGAGCTGGCGGTCATGCCACAGAGTTTTGTCATTCCGTGAGACGTACTTCATCACCGACCTCATGCACCCGCGGGACTGACTGCTCTTTGAGCGGCTGGAGTAGTTGACGAAGTTGACGATCGCCATTCGCTCACCTGCCCTCCTGCATTTCACGGAGGGCGCGGCCAATTTCCGAGAGCGACTGTTGGACACCGTCGAGGTTCACCGCGTTGAGCTTACCCATGTTGCAGAGCACCGTCAGCTGGTTGACGTTGTTCCCGATGCGCTTCAGCTCCGTCAGCACTTCTTTGAGCCCGTCCATGACCACTACCTGTTGACCGAGACAGCACTGGGTGACGTAGTTACTTTGGGAGAGGTGGGCCTTCTTCGCCTCGGCTCGAATGATGTCCAGCTCAAGCTTGGAGATACGGATGCTGAGTGTTGTGTCCTTTTTCATCTTCCACCTCCGTCATAGTGGGTGCGGGCTACTGCCCGCAAATGCGTTTGGCGGGGCGCCGGGCAGGGCCCGGTGTACAGACAAACGCGATGCTTGCCTCTTCGTCGTCGCTGAACCGGCTTTGCTTCGGGCTCCAGGTATTCGCCCTCAGGCGCTCGGTTCGCTTCTCCTCTCCCCGCACGTCAGCGGACGCGCGGGGTGCGAGTTTTTGTGCACAACGTGCGTCAATTGGATTGGGAGGTGTCCACGGGTGCCACCTTCAAGCGTTTGTGGGCTCCTGCGGCGACGTGTGCGGCGACAGGGTCGCAAGGGACGCAGGTGATGAGGGCACCGGCTGTTGCGTCACTTGAGTCACTTGCGTCACTCCCCAACGCAGAGAGGGAGACTTCCACGAACCGCTGACCGTTGCTCCGGCGGCTCTCGAACACCAGGCCCTGTGCCTCCAGCTCGTAGCGCCACTTGTTCATGAGCCGCTTGAGCTTCTTGGCGGTGAGGTCACGCCCTGCGTGAGCATTGTACCTATCCGCAAACTCTGTGTTGCTCCCGGAGAAGTGCCCCTCGGTCTTCATGAACTCCACCAGGTCCCCAAGCTCCGGCGGCAGGAGCATCGCCGGATCCTCCGCGCTGTCCGAGACCAGCTCCCAGGAACATTCCGCACTGTCGAACCGCAGCTCCAGCTCCCGGTACTCGATGTCCCGGCCTGTGCAGATGAGCGCCGCCCCGGACTGACACCGGTCATTTTTCTCCAGCACCAGCACAGCGTCCACCGCTCCGGCGATACCCGTTGTGCCGGAGAGCTTGTTCAGCGGGTCGGCGGCTCCCTGCTTGCGCAGATGGTGGACCAGTAAAATGGAGATGCCCAGTTCATCCGCCAGCTTCTTCAGCTCCCGCACGTCCTGGTAGTCCGTGGCATAGCTCACGTCAGGCGACATGCTGCGGATGACCTGGAACGTGTCCACGGCCACCAGGACCGTGTCGGGGTGAGCTCGCACGAAGTCCCGTATCTGGTCGCAGAGCCCGTCGGTCAATGTACGAGCCTCCGTTGAGAAGAACATGTTGGGCGGCGCCTCGTCGGTGAGGCTGACCAGCCGGTGCTGTATCCTCCGCAGGGTGTCCTCCAGACAAAGGTAGAGCGTCGTCCCGCGCCGCACCTCCAATCCGAACACGCTCTCCCCCTTCGCCACCCGGACGCACAGGTCCAGCACCAGCCAGGACTTGCCGATCTTCGGCGCGCCGCCCAGGATCGTCACGCCCTGGTGGAGCAGAGACTTCACGCAGTACTGCGCCGGCGGCAGTCTCATGTCCGCCAGCGTTTCACCGTCGATGACGGTGAGGTTGTTGTTTGCCATTTTAAAACTCCTGTCAGAAAAAATTAAGGACGGGCCTCGCGGCACACGTCCTTCTACTTATATTTTGTGACAAAAAAGAGTAAGATAATAAAATGGCAGGACAAATTATTTTTCAGGTGGGACAATTTATGGACGGCAGGATCATTTTCTACACCTATGGGACGACCATGGAGTTGAACGGACACCCCTTCTCCGCAGGTGAGCTGACGGAGAACCTGATCAATCTCACACCCGACGACTACGACGTCATCTACAAACAGGCGGGGCGCATAGTTGATCTTGCGGAGAGATGCGGAGTTGGCCGGGATGTCTCTGTCTGGTGCGGTTTGAACACAGAGCTGGCCGCGCTGTCCGCCGAGCTCAAAAAATACACCGTCTTTCAATTGCTGCTTGACGACGATGACCTGTTTTCCGAGACCGAGGAGCTTTTGAACAGATACGACCCATCGGTGCCTGTGGCGTTTACCGAGCAGGACATGGAGCTTTACTCACAGCTTCTGGAGGCGGACGGGAAGGAGTCTCTTTCTGATTTGCCGCTGTCCCTGATCCTGTACCCCGGAGACATGACGGACAAGTGGGAATTTTATTTTAGCCATGTGACCCGGTACGGAATCTACGTCACGGACATCTACGCCTTCAACCAGACCATCCGCAACTTCATCAATTTCATCCTGTCGCGGCTGGAGACCAACTCCCCTGAGTCATACGCCCAGGCGCTCTACAACTTTTATAACGATCCCCGGCTTGTAGATAAGCTCATTGTGAATCCCTTTAACAGCACCGCAAGCTACAACAAGCACGATGAGTATATGCTGTCCTATGTCCCACGGGAGCTGCCGGACGGGCGGGTAGCCATCTGCCAGGAACACGTCACCGACAGCTTGCAGGCCCTGATGAAGGCCGACTATATGTTGGCGCTGACCAGCGGGTACAACATCCGCCGGTGTCTCATATGTCACCGGTACTTCCTGGTGAAGTCCGGCGTCCACGCGCTCTACTGTGAGGGGGCCTGCCCCCACGCAACCCAGTATACTTGCCGGCAGTTCGGTTCCTATGAGAGGCAAAAGGAGCTGGCGCGGGACATTCCGAAGGTGCGGGTGAAGGTCACCGCCTTTGAGCGGATCACCAAGGACGCCAAGCGCGGGGCCATCTCCAAGGAGGACGAGCGACGGGCCAGGGACTACGTCCGGGACAAGCTCTACGAGGCCCCGCGACGCACCGACATCTCTGTTGACGATTTCGAGGCCAGCATCGCGTCCGAAAGGATATACTCCGTTCTGAACATCACCCGAACGGCTTAGCCCCGTGGCCGTCCGAAGAAGACTGATGGTGAGGCCGTGTGAACAACGAGTGATCGCTTTCGGAGCTCTGCGAGAGGAACCGAGGGCTCATCCACAGCCTCGCCCTGACGATAGCGAGGGCGTTCAACTGCCTGGGCCGGGGCGGGTACGCAGAAGAAACGCTGTCGGAGCTGGACAGCGTTGGATGGTGGCGTTTATTGAATGTGTGCGCGGCGGGAGATATGACCCGGCGCAAGGAACGCTGACGGCGTTTGTCACTCCCTTTATTGAAGCCGCCATGCGCCGATACATGGAGAGCAGCCTGGGCGCTCTCTCCCTGGACCCGCGCAGTATGGCCCTGGTTCGAAAGGTCAAGCGGCTTCGGAATACAGGCGGTCTTTCCGACGCGGAGATTGCAGAAGAATTGAACATTTCGGAAGCAGCGGTAAGAAAGGCCATCGCCTATTCGACCCACTTCCAATCGATCTACGACTTCGCGGCGGACGACGACAGCGATGTATACGACCACATAACCGACAGCGAGCCAAACCCGTCGCCGGAGGAGATCGTCTACCAGACTATCCGCACCGAGTGCCTGAAGGAGCTCTACGACGGTCTTACGAAAAAGGAACAGGACATCATCGGCAAGTCCTTCGGCGTGTTTGGCTACGATAAACAGCCGCTTCGGGACATAGCCATGTACCACATGATGCGGGAGGACGCCGTGGAGAAGGCGAAGGCCAGAGCGCTGAAAAAGATGCAGGAGGCGTATCCGGGGAGCAGGATGCGGGTCTGGGATGACGTGCGGGGGAAGATGAAGATAGTCCATTAGTCTGGGTATCCGCAGATTTCATAATACACAAAAATCACAACCTTCGGCACTGGCCCGCCCAATAAGGAAGTAATTTCGACAAACTGAATTCCCGGTATTGTATGAAATGTCTAATTTTAATTTTGCAAGGGCATGGATAAAACAATATTGCAAATTCAAGACCACCGATGTCATTTCTCAGATAACATCGGTGGTTCTTGTTTTGCTTTAGCCTATTTGCGAATCAAAATAGATTGTAATTTGTTTACAACGGGTTGCAGCCAGCATAGACCGGTTGATTTTAACATCTTAAACAGTTGTGATTGCCCATTTCCCGCTTTCTGTCTGCAGCTCCACCATGCGGGTATAGAGGCCGTTTTGTTTCAGGAGCGCATCCGGCGCACCCTGTTCGGCCACCTTTCCGCCGGACAGCACCACGATCTTGTCCGCGCCCGCCACGGTTCGCATCCGGTGGGCGATGACCAGCACCGTCTTGTTTCGGATCAACCGGGGCAGAGCCGCCTGTATCTTTGTCTCATTCTCCACATCCAGGGAGGCGGTGGCCTCGTCCAGCAGGATGATAGGCGCGTCCTTCAGAAAAGCACGGGCAATAGAGATACGCTGACGTTCCCCGCCGGACAGTTCACAGCCGTTCTCCCCAATATTGGTGCCCCATTTTTCCGGCAGCTTCTCGGCAAATTCCTCACATCCGGCCAGCCGCGCTGCCGCCAGCACTTCTTCGTCCGTGGCGTCCTTTTTGCCAATACGGATATTCTCCATGACGGTGTTGTCAAAGAGAGTCACGTCCTGGAACACGATGGAGTAGAGTGACAGCAGCGCCTCAGGGTCGATCTGCGACACATCCATGCCGCCTACGGTGATTTTTCCCTTGTCGATGTCCCAGAACCGGGCCGCCAAACGGGATACCGTTGTTTTGCCACCACCAGAAGGCCCAACCAGAGCCGTCACCTCGCCCTGTTTCGCGGTAAAGGACACATCCCGCAGCACAGTTTCTCCGTCGTTATAGGAAAAGCCTACATTTTCAAAGGTGATGTCATATCCGTTATTCGTCAGCTTGTCGCCGCCGACCTGTACCGGGTGTTCCAGAATCTCATTCATGCGTCCGATTTGCACCCGGCAGGAGATGATCGCAGAGAGGTTTTGCAGCGAACCCTGGAGCGGGTCATACAACCGCGACGCCAGCAGAAGGAATGCGAAAAAGGTGATTAGGTCAAGGGAGCCGCCCGCCAGCAGCAGGGAACCCACCAGGGCTACCGTGGCGATGCCAAGCTTCAGGATCAGGCTCGCCGAAACAACAAACACGCCCACGCCCAATTCGGTGAAAATAGAACGTTTCTCCACCTCGTCGATCTTCCGGTCGAGGCCCGCAAGGTAGGCGTCCTCCGCATTGTTGGACTTCAGATCCCGCACAGTCTCGATGAACTCCTGTATCCCGTCCGCCAGGACCAGCTTCGCCGTGGAAGATTTCGCGTAGAATTTATCTTGTACGCCCGCCGACTGCAGCACCACGGCGAAGGATACCGGCAGCACCCACAAAACGGCCAGCGCCATCCGCCAGTCGAAGCAGAACAGACCCACCGCAACAATGGCGGTTGAGAGGAAGGAACCGGCCAGTTCCGGGATATAGTGGGAAAACGCCGTCTCCATATAGGTGCAGTCAGCCATCAGCGTTCCCGTCAGGTCGGACAGGTCTTTCTTTCCGAAAAACGAGAGAGGGAGCTTTCTTAGCTGCTCCGCCAGCGTTACCCGGCGAACACCGCTCTCGATATAAGTGGCAAAATAGGTGGAGTTATACTGGACATACGTTGCGCAGAAGATAAACAGCAGGCAGACCGCACAGCCCGCCCCGTAAAATACAGCCTTTCCGTCGATACCATTGCCGAGAAGGTCTCTTACAAGCAGATACAAAAGCGACACCGGCAGCATCAGGGAGATATTCTGTAAGGCGCAGGCAAGGCACCCCTTCACCAGATTCACAGCGCCCTGCCGACTGAGCGCCAGTTTTCTTTGCAGTATTGAGATCATACGGTTCCCTCCTCGTATAATAAGATTACCGGAATGATTCTAATAAGCGAGGCTGCTGACGCTCCGGTTACCATGGGTATCCCTTTGCCTGCTGATCCTGAAATCCCGCTGAGGGGAGGTGAAAATTATGGATCCACTTTACGTTGGCATTGATGTGGGTAGCAGAAACAACGTTGCTTACCTCATGAGGCCGGACGGCAGCAAGTATGGCAGCTTCTCTTTACAAAACAACCGGGGCGGTGCTAAACTACTGACAGAGAAGATCGTGTCGGCGATGGGGGCTATGGGGCTCCGCGATGTGGTCATCGGCATGGAATCCACCTCTGTCTACGGAGACAGCCTGGTATACGCGCTCCGGGAAGATGGCCGCCTGGGCCAGTTCCGGAGAAAGCTCCATGTCCTCAATCCCAAGCAGGTCAGGAAGTTCAAGGAAGCCTA
>CANQBA010000026.1 GCA_947589545.1 uncultured Oscillospiraceae bacterium
ACGATCGCGTAGGCCCAGGCGAGTATCGCGCCGCCGTGCGTTTCGCTGCGGTTGTTGGATATCTTGCCGCCGTTCATAGTGAACACGTCGTTATACGGCTTCTTTTGATCTCCGACCACGTAAACAGCGCCGCCCTCACCGATGCTCCCGTATTTACCCTGACCTATACTTTCCGACGAATGATCGACAGCCGTGTTGTTGGTAATCTCGCCGCCGTTCATGGTCATGGTTCCTGTTTCAACCAGTGCCACGCCGCCGCCGGTGCCAGCCTTGTTGCCGGTAATGACCGCGCCGTTGTTCATTTCGACGGAGCCGCTGACGACGCACAGCGCGCCGCCGGCTCCTGTGGGTGCCGTGTTGTTGTTGTTTTGCAGCACCGCGCCGTCGCCGAGAATCAGCTTTGCGTCACTGCCCGAGGCAGCCTGAACAGCTATCATAGCGCGATTTGAGGTCAAGCCGTCCTCACTGCCGCCGTCAATTACGATGTTTTCCAGCGTCGTTGTGCCGCCGGTAACCGCGAAAAGGTAGCCATGGTTGGCCGTCGGCTTGATCGTATAGGTGTTCCCATCCGCGCTGGTGATGGTTACGCTCTTTGTGATGGGAGTGGATTTATAAGTACCGGCGTCTTTATCCGCCACCTCCGGAACGATTTGAACGTCCCTGAGCAGTTCGATGGTGTCGCCGTTCTGGGCGGCGGCGATGGCCTCCTTAACGGTAGAATAGCATGTAGTGCCTATCCTCGCCTCGGCGATTTTGCCGCAGTCGGGGCACGCGCCATCCGTGCCATATGTACAGGGCTTGATCAACGCGTAAAGCGCCGTCCCGTCAAAGGTCTCGCCCTCGATCAGTTCCGCAGAATCCGCATCACTGCCTGTATAGGCGTGAACGCCCACAAGTACAGGGTTGAAAATCGTTCGGAGGGCGTTTTCGCCGCTTACGGTCACTTCTACCGTACTGTTGTTCACCGTGACGGCGCCGGCCGCCTTGCTGTTCCAAAGGCCCACCTGTCCGGATTTCACAGTGACGTGAGCGCCGTTCTTCACGATGATCTTACCGTTGGGGTCAGAACTGTTGATGATACCGGCTGACTTGCAGGTAATATCCACAGTACCGCCGTCAATCGTGACATCTCCGTGGCAGAACCCGATTCCGAACGTGGAATCGGTTATGGTAATGTCTGCGTCAGGGCCGATGTATACATTCCGGATATCCTCCAGATGGCTGACGCCCACCGAAATCGCGGCGGTGCTGTTGCCGCCGACGCCTATGCCGTCGCCGCCTGTGGTGAGCTTGCCGTCAGCGGAGAAATCGCCATAGAAAATATTGATGGCGGAGCTGTTGGGCGCTATAGCGGTCACGACAGTCCCCTTCCCCAGGGTGACGCCCTTATTGCCGGAGAGCGCGGAGGTGCTGGTGGTCTGCACATCCACCGTTGTCCCCTCGCCCTCGATGGTAAGGGTATTGTCGGCGTCGATGCCGTGCGGGCCTTTGATCGTGACCTGGGCGCCGCCCTTGATGATGATGTCGCCGTCTTTGCCGTCCTTTGCGGCGCTGGAAAGCACCGAGCCGGAGGAGGTATAATCCTCCGCCGTGGTAATGGTGGCTCCGTCGACGGTCAGGGTGTGGCCCTCCTTAACAGGAACTGTCCCTTTGACCAGTACGAGGGTCATATTGCTGATTGTCAGGTCACCCTTCATGCTGCTGAAAGCGCCCGATGACGCGTCAAGGGTCAGCTTGTCGGTTCTATTTTCGCCTGTCAACGTGAGAGAATTGTCTCCATTGTCCGCTTCGACCTGGATCCCCGAATTGATGATCTTATTGTTCTCACCCTTCACCACGAGTGTAGAGCCGCCCGGAACGTGGAACGTATCCTTGATATCCGCGTTCCAAATGGTCACGGTCAATTTCCCGGAGCTGTACCCTTCCACGTGGATGTTCCAGCTTGCCGGTGCGCCGCCATCTTCCACGGCGACCGCTGTCAGGGTCTTGCCGTCCGCGTCCAATTTATAATATCCATCTTTAGTACGGTCCAGCATCCCCTTTTCATTATTGCTGCCGATTCCCAAATAGGGTATGCCGGTGCCAATATCGGTCGCCAGCGCCCCGATTGGCATCAGCGCCGCCACCATGGCCACCGCCATCAGGACGGCCAGAAGCTTGTAAAAACGTCCTTTCATTCGATAACCTCCTGTTTGAAAATGTGTACTTTTTCAAAGTCCCATACAGGGTTTAAAAACAGTTTTAGTATATATCCTTTTCCGCGATTTTGCAAGATAAAAATACAGTTTTTTCTTTACTTTTTCACTTTGGAAAAGTACACCTTTTCAAACAGAAAATCCCGCGCTTTTTCTGTCGAAAACGTTCGAAAATCCCTGTGAAATCACACACCGCCCGGCTTGCGCCGGGCGGTGTTCGTCTGATTATATCGGCTTTTTACTCGGCTTTTGTCAGGGTCCAGTCGTCGAAGGCGCCCCAGGCGCCGGCTCCGGCGGAGACGGACACGCCCAGGGTCACCTCGCACGTCTCCGTCACGGTGAAGGTGATCTCCGGCTGCTGCCAGTTCTGGTAGCCGTCCAGATCGAAGCTCTGCTTCTGCTCGCCCTGGGGCGTTCTCACGAAGATGTAGGTGTCGTGCTCGCCCATATCGCCGCCCTGGCCGTAGAGGTAGAAGGTGTACGTCCCCGGCTCCAGGGTCACGGTGGTGGTGGTCACGGCGTTTTCAAAGGCGGAGCTCTTCCAGAAGTGGAGGCACCAGCTGCCGCCGTGGACGTTCCCGGCGTTGGCGCTCTTGTTATTGATGCCGTCGCCGGGCCAGTTCTCCACGGTGTAGCCTCCGGCGCCTTCCTCAAAGCCGCCGTTGGCCAGCAGGGACGGGAGGGCGGGGCGCTCCACCTTCACATAGGTGAACGTCCACACCTTGCCGTCGCCGTCGTCGATCCAGCCCTTGATGTACCACTCGCCGGGGGCGGAGGTGTCGATGGAATCGCCGTCCAGCCAGGTGACGGCCGCCGTCTCCCGCTTACCGCTGAGGCGTCCCACCTCCAGGGCGGCGGGCAGCTCCACCGGGTCGCCCACGGTCACGGTGAGGCTGGTGGTGGGCACGTCCACGACGCGGTCGGGGTATCCGGCGGTGCCGGTGGTCATGTACTTGAACACGTTCAGGGACTCCAGGGGCTTGCCGTCAAAGTCGAACATGGCCTTGTTGTTCATATCCGGCCCGCCGTAGCCGCCGTTCGCGGCGTTGGGGTCGTAGTCCTGGGCGTAGCTGGAGGCCCAGCCGGAGCCGCACTCGTCCCAGATGCGCTTATTTTCCTGAATGGCGGCCTCCCGCTCCGCGCCGGTGAGGCCGGAGATGTTCCGCACGGGGATCCAAGCGTTCTCCCAGTAGAAGAGGCCGATGCCGGCCGCGCCGATCCCATGGATGGCCTTGGCCACGGCGGCGTACTCGGTGGCCTGGCCCTGGGGGCTGATGGCGTACTCGGTGGGGGCGTTGGCATTGGAGCCGTCGCCGTCGTCGGCGGTGTAGGGGGCCCGGGTCTCGGCCACCATGACCTTCACGCCGTACTTGTCCGCCACGGATTTGAGCTTGGCGGCCATATTTTCAATAGAGCCGTGCCACTGGGGATAATAGGAGGTGGCGAACACGTCGAACTTGACGCCGCCGTCCGTCAGATGCTTGGCAATGCTGTCAAAGTCCGCGCTCTGAGGGGACTCCATGTGGACGCAGGTCAGGATGTCCCCCGCCGCGTGGACGGCGTCGCACCCGGCGTTATAGAGCCTCAGCATATTGGGCCATTCCTTCTCGCCGCAGATGCCCACGGTGGTCTCGTTGCCCACCTGCACCATGCCCACGTCCACGCCGGCGTCCAGCAGGGTCTTCAGGCTGTCGGCGGTGAACTGGCCCAGGGCCTCGGCCTTGGCGTCGATATCCATGCCCTCCCAGGCCTTGGGCACCAGCTGACGGGAGGGGTCGGCCCAGAAGTCGGAGTAGTGGAAGTCGATGAGCACCCGGATCCCGGCGTCCGTGGCCCATTTGCCCATGGTCACGGCGGACGCAAGGTCGTTGTTGCCGCCGCCGTAGCCGTGGCCGTCCTTGTCATAGGGGTCGTTCCAGACTCGCAGGCGGATCCAGTTGCAGCCGGCCTCGTGGAGCAGCTTCATAAATCCCGCGCCCTGCTCCTCCACGCTCTCCCCCAGGGAATCGCCGTTCCAATCCTTGAACCGGGCCCCGGAGTTCAGCACCACCAGCAGGGAGGACACGTCGGTCCCCCGGATGAAGCTCTCGTCCGCCGTGACAAAGGGGACATAGAGGCCCGCATTCACGGGCTCCGGCGTCTCCTCCGGCGCGGTGTCCGGCGTTGTATCCGGCGCCGAGGTGTCCGGCCCCTGGGTGTCCGGCGTCTGGGTGTCGGACGCGGTGTCCGCCGGATCGCCGGTGTCCCCGGTGGTGTCCTGGCCTCCCCCGCCGCAGGCGGCTGTTCCCAGGCACAGGGAAAGCGCCAGCAGAAGGCACATGGCCGCGCGTATGCCTGTTCTCCTCATTTTTCGCTCCTCCTTATTCTCTCTCCGGCCCGGTGGGGCCGCGTTCTCCCCTTATTATCGCATTTTTTCCGCCGGATTGCAAGCCGTCAGATCATATTTTTCCGTTTTTCGCCAATTTTACAGGCCCCCGCCTCCAGCTCGGTCAGGGAGACGTCCCGGTCGTGGCGGATGGGCTTCCACCGGACGCGCATGAAGAGGGAGACGATGGAGACGGGCACCCCCGTCAGGGCGAAGAAGGGCCACAGGAGCACGTAGAGGATCAGCCTGCCCGTGCCGCAGCGGATGTGGCGGCGCTCCCGGAGCACCACCACGGCTCCCTCGGCCGCGGTGCCCAGCCAGGACACCGCCAGGGCGGACAGGAGCCCCGGCACGGCGGCGAAGGGCGCGGTCAGCACCTCCAGCGGGGCCTGGGCCGTCAGGAGGCGGGAGACGAACATGGCCACGGTGTAGATAATGGAGCCCAGCGCCGAGATCAGCGAGTAGGGCAGTATGTAAAAGAACATGTCGTAGCAGGAGAACCGCCGCTCCCGGCAGGTGAAGATCCCCCGCAGGAGCTTGGGAAACAGCAGGAAGAAGCAGGCCAGCCGGCCCTTGGCCCAGCGCAGCCGCTGGTGGAGCATGACGCCCAGGGAGTGGGGCTGCTCGTCGAAAAACTCCGCCGCCTCGCAAAAGTCGATCTTAACGCCTTTGGCGATAGCCGAGAGGTAAAGCTGGGCGTCCTCCGTCAGGCACGTCCAGTGCCAGCCGTCCCGCAAAAGCCGGGAGGACATGGCGTAGCCCGTGCCGGCGATGTGGGTGCTCTGGCGGAAGAAGGCCCGGGGCCGGTGCATGGTCATGGTGGCCTCGTAAAAGTGGATCCCGTAGGCGGCGGAGATAAAATTGGTGTCAAAATTTTTCGTGTTCCGGTAGCCCACCACGATGTCCCCGCACCGGTCGAAGGCACGGTTCAGCTGGGTGATGAAGTCCCGGGCCGGCAGATTGTCCGCGTCGAAAAAGAGGTAGGCGTCCACGCTCTCGATGCCGTAGTCCCGCCGGATCTGCTCAAAAAGCCACTCCAGCGCCCAGCCCTTCCGGGCCCTCATGGGGTCGTGGCGCTCGTAGACCACCGCGCCCTTCTCCCGGCAGATTCTGGCTGTGCCGTCGGTGCAGTTGTCCGCCACCACGAAGACGCGCAGCAGGGACGGGTCGTAGTCCTGGAGGGCGATGGCGTCCAGCAGCTTGCCGATGACGCGCTCCTCGTTGCGGGCCGCAATGACGATGCCGTAGGTGTGGTTTTTCCGGGCCGGCGGGTAAATTTTGGCTTTTGTAAAAAAGCCGGCCAGGGAGAAAACTACCCGGTAGGCGATGAGGATCGAATAGACCGTCAGCAGAACGGAGGCGGTCTTCTGTAAAAGCTCCATGGGACGAATCTCTCCTGTAAAAAGTACCGGAATTTTATATATGCGCGGTTATTCTACCATACCGCGACATTCGGCGCAACAGGAGAAGCTTGAAAAACTTTTAAGATTGTCTTGAGATATTTAAATTTATAATGTGGCCGTCAGGCCCAGGGTCAGAATCCCCTCGTTTTCCCCGTAGATCTCCGGAAACTGCGAAAGGGGCAGGGGCGCGGCGCCGATCCCCGCCTCCACGGTGTAGCCGGGGCGGTCGTAGTCCTGGATGAACCAGTCCTTGTACCCGGCGTAGCCCGAGGCCGTGGGCGTCAGCTCCACCCGGTAACCGCTGACGGCGGCAAATTTTTGGGCGATCTCGTAGGAATCCGGCGGCAGATAATCTAAATATTTCCAATAAATCACCCGTCCCTGGGTGTGATAGGAGAGGGTCAGGGAGAAATCCTGGCGGCGGGTCAGGTTATAGGCGGCGCGGCTCTCCGGGATCTCCAGGGGCGCGGCCCCCACATAATCCCGGGGTGCCGGGGAAACATAGCCCTGGGCGAACTTGATCTCCCGGGCCTCGCTCCACCCGGCGGGATATTGCAGATTGGGATCCACGCCGTTGATGTTGGCCTTCCAGCCCTCCGGGAAGGGGATGGCCGGGTACTCCGCCGCGATGGCCCGGGCGCCCTCGAAATAGGGGCCGCTGTCCGTCTCCCCGGTCACCAGCGCCACGCCGTCGGGGTTGACCATGGGCATCATATATAAGGTGGCCTGCCCGTAGAGGCTCCGGGCGTCCTGTCCGAACACGGTGCCGCCCAGGACATAGCTGTTGGCGTATTTTTCCAAAAACGTCATGAGCAGGGGGCTGGTGATCCACTCGTTGGCGTGGTGGGCGGCGTTGTAAAAGACCTGATTGCCGCCTGTGCCCAGGGTGAGCAGGTGCAGGGGCCGGCCCATGACGCTCCTGCCGGCGGTGGAGACGCCCAGGAATGGGTACCGGACGGCCAGGCCCCTGACGCACGCGTCCAGATACGCCGGGGTGAAGGGGATCCGGGCCGACACCACGTCAAAGGGCCGGGGGATCACCACCCGGGAGCCCACGGTCAGGCGCAGGGGATCCACCTCCGGGTTGGCCGTCTCCACGGCGCGGACGGTGGCGCCGTAGGCCCGGGCCAGGGAATAGAGGGTGTCGCCGGGGCGCACGGTCCGCAGGAAGTACCCCGTGAGCCAGCTGTCCAGGGACGCCCAGGTGGCCGGCCCCGCCACGCCGTCGGGGGCCAGGCCGAAAGCGCTCTGGTACGCTCTCAGCGCCCGCTGGGCCTGGGGACCGAAGATCCCGTCCAGCGCCCCGGTGTACCGGCCCGCCCGGGACAGGGCCAGCTCCATCATGCTAACGTACGGCCCCACGGAGCCGCGCCGCAGTACCTTATATTCCGCCATAAAAGCCTCCTAATGGGAATTTGTGAGGATCGGTTTCTCCCCTATCCTATGCGCCCCAATTTTGGAAAATCCCGGCAAAGAACGTATTGCGAAAACGGGTCATATTTACCCCGTCCCGGCGGAAAAAGCCCGCGCCGCCCCGGCTGGCTTACGCGCCCAGTCCAAAACCGAAAACAATTTCTACACACGCCCCGAGCCGCGCGGGACATATTAAAGGGCGGCGGAGGTCCGGCGAAATGGGCTCTCGCGCCAAAATATTTCGGAAATACGCAAGGGAGAAAGGGTAAATATGGAAATGCTCGATTGGAAAAAACGGGCCGCCGGAGCCGTCACGGCCGCTCTGGCAGCCCTTCTTCTCTCCGCCCCGGCGCTGGCGGCGGAGCTGCCCGACCGGCTGGTGCCGGTGGGCGAGGCCGTGGGGATCTCCGTAAAGACCAGGGGCGTCATGGTGGCGGAGCTCTCGGAATTTGAGGAAAACGGCGTGGTCACTGCCCCCGCCAGGGACGCGGGCCTTCTGCCCGGGGACGTCATCACCAAAATCGACGGCGTGGAGATCGACTCCGCCGCCGCCATGAGCCGGGCGCTGGCCGCCTGCGGCGACCGGGTCACCGTGGTCTTTGAGCGCGGCGGCAAGACGCTCCAGGCCACGCTCCGCCCCCACTCAGACGGGGAGGAGCGGTATCTGGGCGTCTGGGTGCGGGACGGCCTCACCGGCATCGGCACCGTCACCTATTACGATCCTGACACCGGCGGCTTCGGCGCTCTGGGCCACGCCATCGCCGACAGCGCCACCGGCGTCATTGTCCCCGTGCGGGAGGGCGTTCTCCTGGACGCCCAGGTCACCGGCGTCACCAAGGGCCGCGCCGGGGATCCGGGCCAGCTGGGCGGGAGCTTCGACTTCTCCGCGCCCTTGGGGGACGTGCGGAAAAACTGCGGCTGCGGCATCTTCGGCTCCCTGACCGCCGGTCTTGACGTACAGGAGTCCGTCCCCGCCGCCCGGGCGGAGGAGGTGAAGCCCGGCCCCGCCGTGGTCATCTCCGACGCCTCCGGCCAGCGCCGGGAATATGAGGTAGAGATCACCCGGGTCTACCGGGGCGAGCGCGACGGCCGGGACATGATGCTCCGGGTCACCGACCGGGATCTCCTGGAGCTCACCGGCGGCATCGTCCAGGGCATGTCCGGCAGCCCCATTCTCCAGGACGGCAAGCTGGTGGGCGCGGTCACCCACGTCCTCATCAACAACCCTGAAAAGGGCTACGGCGTCTTTTTGGAAAATATGCTGAACGCCGCCTGACGGCGCACTCCCGGGGCGAATTTTGTCGCTTCCGGGAGCTTTTTATGTTAACACAACATTTAGTGGTGTTTTATGTATTAAATTCACTAAAAAGTTGGAAAAAGGGCGCAATTTTTTACAAAAAATGTTAAAAATGTGCTTGCAAAGTTTGTCCTGATATGGTAAATTATTCCTATCAAGAGAGAACACAAAACGATTTTGGAATATGGAGGAATACCCAATGGATCAAAAGATCAGCATACTCATAGCGGACACCGGCGCCGATTTCAGGGCCCTGCTCACACAGACGCTGGAGGCCGAGGCGGACATGGAGGTGGTGGGCGGCACGGGCAGCGGGCTGGAGGCCATGGAGCTGATCGCCGCCAAGCGGCCCCGCGTGCTTCTGACAGACGTGATCCTGGCCGGCATCGACGGGCTGGAGCTGATCGAACGCACCATGGAGCTGGAGGAGGGACGCCGGCCCATCACCATCGTACTGACCAGCTTTGTCAGCGACCGGACGCTGTCCGGCGCGGCCTCGGCGGGGGCGGCGTATTTTCTGCAAAAGCCCTGTGACCCGGAGTATCTCAAGTCCCGCATCCGCCGTCTGGCCGCGGAGCGTACATCGCCGGCCGTCAAGAAGGAGCTGGCGGAGAACGACCCAGAGCTGGAGGCGGTGGTCACCGAGATCATCCACGAGATCGGCATCCCCGCCCACATCAAGGGCTACCAGTATCTGCGGGAGGCCATTCTGCGCACGGTGGACAACATGGACATCATCAACGCCGTCACAAAGGTGCTCTACCCGGAGGTGGCGGAGAAATTCGGCACCACGCCCTCCCGCGTGGAGCGGGCCATCCGCCACGCCATCGAGGTGGCCTGGGACAGGGGCAACGTGGAGACGCTCCAGCGCTTTTTCGGCTACACCGTCTCCGGCATCAAGGGCAAGCCCACCAACTCCGAGTTCATCGCCATGATCGCGGACAGGCTGTACCTGCAAAAGAAGGGCGAGAAGGCGAAATAAGGGAAAAGACCCATTTATTGAAAAAGCGGAAGCCCGGTTTCGGACTCCCGCTTTTTCATAAGTCTGTTCAGCGCTCTTTCTCCTCTTCAATATCATTCAATTTTCTCCGTCTCTTCTTGTATATCAGCCGAAAAGCCTCCGTAAGCGCGAAGCACAGGATAAACACGCCAACGCACAGGACGGCCATTTGAACGGCGTCGCCAGGCTCGACCGGTTTCTTTAAGATAACAAAGGCCCTGACGGCGTTGAACCCCCCAAAAATCAGGGAAGCTACGGCGCTTGCAAGAAGGTTCGTTTTAAGCGTTGGGGTATATTTTCGTGTCCAAAGGCCGTTTTTCAGGCTGGAAAACGCGATATACACGCTTGCCGCCGCTAAAGCGGCGAGCTCACCGGCCAGCTCCTTCAGCGTCGTCCCCATCACGGTCTGCAAAAGAACGACGGCGAACAAGACCCAGAACACCAGCCAAAAACCAAATTCCTCGATTTTCAGCAATTTCCTGTCCTGCATTTCATCGAGCATATTTTTCGCTTCTTTATCTTTCAACTTAATTCTCCTCCTCGCCAAACAGTTCATCCAGTGTTTTCCCCAGCACCCTGCAGATCGCGCGGCATAACTTGATGGTAGGATTATAATCCCCCTGCTCTATGGCGTTCATCGTCTGCCGGGAAATGCCCACCGCCTCCGCAAGCGCCTTTTGCGTCATGTCCAATTCGGCCCTTGCCACTTTGATTTTTACATTTCTGCCGATCGTAACCACCTCCTCCTATACAGTAACATATATTTGAATAGAAGTCAAGTATATACGACAAATTTTTTGACCGGGAGCACTAAAAGCGGGAGCCCGTTTTCGGGCCCCCGACTTTTTTGTTCCTTTATTCGATCCCCGTCAGGTCGTAAGCCTCCAGCCACTCCGCCGCCTTTTGGCACACGCCGCGCAGGGTGTTCTCGTCGAAGGGGCTCTCCAGGCCGGCGTTTTCAAGAAGCTCGGTGAAGACCCGGCTGCCGCCCTGGCGGGTGTAGGCCATGTAACAGGCCCAGGCGTTTTTCGGATCCTCCTGCAACAGCGCCCAGAACTCCAGGGACACGGTCTGGGCCAGACAGTAGTCGATGTAATAGAAGGGGCTTTCGTAGATGTGGCTCTGCCGCTGCCAGCCCTCGCCGTCGGCGTAGAAGGGGATGTCCCCGTCCAGCCTCAGCCAGGGCTGATAGACGCCCAGGAGCCGCTTCCAGACGGCGTGGCGCTCCGCCGGGGTCATCTCCGGGTGCTCGTAGACCTCGTGCTGGAAGTGATCTACCAGGGTGCCGTAGGGGATGAAGGTGACGGCCTCCGCCAGGTGGCTGTAGCGGAACTTCCGGGCGTCCTCCCCGAAGAAGTCCTCCGCCCAGGGCCAGGCCATGAACTCCATGGACATGGAGTGTACCTCGCACCCCTCCATCCCCGGCCAGGCATAGCCGGCGGGCACCCGGTCCCGGTTCATCCAGTAGGCGAAGGCGTGGCCGGCCTCGTGGGTGACCACGGTGACGTCGCCGATGGTACCGTTGAAGTTGGCGAAGATGAAGGGCACCTTGTATTCCCCAAGGCTCGTGCAGTAGCCGCCGCCGGCCTTGCCCTCGGTGCTGAGCACGTCCATGAGCTCCCGGTCCAGCATGGTGTCGAAAAATTCCTTTGTCTCCGGGGACAGCTCGGCGTAAAATTTCCGGCCCGCCGCCAGGATGTCCTCCGCCGTGCCCCGGGGCTTGGGGTTGCCGGAGCGGAAGGCCAGAGCCTCGTCGGCGAAGCTCAGGGGGTAAGATACGCCCAGGCGCTGGGCCTGACGGCGGTAGATGGCGTCCGCCACGGGGACAAGGTATTTTTGCACGGCGGCCCGGAATTTCTCCACGTCCTCCTGGCCATAGCAGTTGCGGCCCATCCGGTCGTAGCCCAGGGGGATGTAGTTTTTGTACCCCAGATTCCGGCCCATCCGGTCCCGGAGCTTCACCAGCTCGTCGTAGATGCGGTCCAGCTCCGCCTGATTGTCCTTGAACCACTGCCCCTGGGCCCTCCAGGCGGCCAGGCGGCGCTTATCGTCCGGGTCGGTCTTGAAGGGCATCATCTGGGAGTGGGTATAGGTTCCGCCCTCAAAGGCGATCCGCGCCGAGGCCAGGAGCTTGGAATAGGCCGTGGTCAGCTGGTTCTCCTTCTGCATCAGGGGGATGTTTTTGGCATCGAAGGTGCGCAGGGAGATCTCCGTATTCAGGAACATGAGCCCGCCGTACTCCGCCTCAAATTGGGGCCGGAAGGGGCTCTCCAGCATGGCCTTGTTCCACTCCTGGGCCAGCTCGTCCAGCTCCGGACCGGCATCGTCCCAGAAGCTCACCTCCCCGTCGTAAAACGCGTCCCGGGTGTCGATGTCGTGGCGGATATGGGCCAGATCCGCCTGGGCGGACATCTTAGCGTCCGCCCGCTCGGAGTCCAGAAACACCGCCCGGGCCTCCTCGTAGGTCTTCGCCTCCCGCAGACGGGCGATAAGAGCCGCGTAGAGGGCCTTCATCTCCTCAAGCGCCGGCCGCTTGTAGGGCATATCCTTGAATTTCAGGTTCTTTTCAAGCATCTGTCTGCCTCCTTGAAAAATACTGTTTTAATTATACAGCCTGCCCCTCAAAAGGTCAAGCGCCGCGTCGCAGCCGGCTCCCGTGCAGATTTTTTCAATTTTTTGATTTTTCCTCTTGACAATCCGTATATACTGTGTATACTGTATATATACAGTCGACTGTGAGGGAAACCATGAACATCATTCTATCCAATTCCGACCCGCGGCCCATCTATCAGCAGGTGGGCGAGGCCATACGGGGGGCCGTCATCTCCGGGGAGCTCAGTCCGGGGGCGGCTCTGCCGTCCATACGGGGGCTTGCCAAGGATCTGCGCATCTCGGTCATCACCACGAAGCGCGCCTTTGAGGAGCTGGAGCGGGAGGGGTACATCAAGACTGTCCCCGGCAAGGGCTCCTTTGTGTCCGGCGCCAGCGGCGCTCTTTTGCGGGAGCGGCGGCTTTCGGAGATCGAGGAGCATCTGCGCCGGGCCCTGGAGCTGGGCCGCTCCTGCGGCGTGACCCCGGAGGAGCTGGAAACGATGCTGAAAACACTCAGCGAGGAGGACATATGAACGCCATAGAGGTTCGCGATGTGAGCAAAAGCTACCCCGGCTTTACGCTGGGCAGTATCAGCTTCACCCTGCCGGAGGGGTGCATCATGGGGCTGGTGGGGGAAAACGGCGCCGGCAAATCCACCCTCATCCGTCTCCTCATGGGGGCGTCCGGGGCCGGCTCCGGGCAGATCCGGGTGCTGGGTGCCGATGTGACGGCCCCGGACTTCACAAAGACCAAGGACGACATCGGCGTGGTGCTGGACGAGGCCCACTTCCCCACGTCCCTGAACGCAAGGCAGCTGGGCCGGATCATGGCCGGCACCTACTCCCGGTGGGATCAGGCCGTCTACGACGGGTATCTGAAGCGCCTGGATCTGGCGGAGAAAAAGCGGATAAAGGACTTCTCCCGGGGCATGCGCATGAAGCTGGCCCTGGCCTGCGCCCTCAGTCACGACGCCAGGCTCCTGGTGCTGGACGAGCCCACCGGGGGGCTGGATCCCATGGTGCGGGACGAGATCCTGGACATTCTGGAGGACTTCACCCGCCGGGAGGACCGGTCGGTGCTGATCAGCTCCCACATCGTCAGCGATCTGGAGAAGCTGTGCGACTACATAGCCTTTCTGCACAAGGGGCGGCTGCTCCTTTTCGAGGAGAAGGACCGGCTGCTGGAGGATTACGCCATGGCCCGGGTCACCGAGGCGGAGCTGGAGGCCCTTCCGCAGGCCGCCGTCAAGGGCGAGCGCCGGGGAAAATACGGCGTGGAGGCCCTGGTAGACCGCCGTCTGGCTCCCGCCGGCGTCGCCCTGGAGAAGCCCGCGCTGGAGGATATCATCGTATTTTTTGCCAGGGGGGATAAGGAATGAAAGCGCTTCTTCGAAAGGATATTTATCTGATGCTCACCCAATTCAGGGCGCTTTTCCTGGTGATGGTGGTTTTCAGCGCCATCCCCGGGGGCCTTTTGGTGCCCTTCACCTTTCTCTACGCCATGATGCTCACCTCCGTGTCGCTGATGAGCGTGGACGAGCAGACCCAGTGGGAGGCCCTGGCCCTGATGCTCCCCTACTCCCGGCGGCAGCTGGTGGTGGCGAAATACGTGATGGGCTGGCTGGGCATCGCCGTGGCGTTTGTTATTTCCGCGGCGCTCCAGGGCCTCTGGGCGGTGACGGGCATAGATGAGCTGCAAAAGGGCCTCTTTGAGGCCATGTGCCTGTACGCCGCCGTCGCCGGCGTGGGGCTCGCCCTGATGCTCCCCGTGAATTTCCGCTTCGGCTACGCCAAGGGGCGGATCATGACCATCCTGTTTGCCGGGATCATCGGCGGCGCCGTAGGCGCGTCCATGGGCACGGGCGAGGCCGCCTTCACCTTCCTGTCCGCCGCCGCCCGCGTCCATCCTGCCGTCTATCTGCTCCTGTCCGCCGCCCTGTGCGCGGCCACTATCCCCCTCTCCGTGACGGGGTACAGAAAACGGGTGGAAAAATGACAAAACAGCCTCCGATTTTTGTCGGAGGCTGTTGACATAAAGTGAAGTGGGTCGTATAATACGTTTCATTGGCGTGGATATAGACTTACGCTGAGGATAACTAAAGACAAGGCCGCCACTGGTCAAGAGTGACGGTCTGTCTTTTGCTATGATAGAAATATCGTAGCCTGAGACCCCATCGCACTTAGGATCAGGCCGCTGGTGAAGGTCACCGCCCACGGCGACCCACTTCTATTGTTATTATACCCGCTTGCCGCTTGCCTGTCAAGCGGTTTTTTTCATTCTTCCCCGTACCTCGTCAGCATATAGTCCGCGCTCTCCACCGTCTCCCGGGGAAGCTCGCGGCCCCAGTGGACGCGGCTGTTGTAGTTGCCCTCGGCCACGACGACGGAGCTCTCGCGCACCTCCAGGACGACGACGGAGTGGGTGTCCCCGTTCACACGCAGGATGTCCCCCACGCGCACGTCCTTAAGGCTCACGGGCCGCACCCTCCTGGCCGGCGCCTCCCCGAAGGCCGCGTCGCTGAGCAGGAACGCGAAGCCCGCGCAGCCGTACCCCACGTTAAAGAGGCCGCCCCGCCAGGCGTAGGAATTTTCGTTCGTCCAGCGCGTCCCCTCCGGGTATCTGGCCTTCATAGCGATAACGGCCTCGTAGGCGGCCCTCTGCCGCTCATCCGTGTCCGGCGCCGGGGCCGGGAGTTCTCCCCCCAGCTCCACGCGGCTCATGCGCGTCAGCACCGTGGCGGCCTCGGCCCGGGTCATGCTCTCCGCGCCCCGGAACGTCCCCCGCCCGTCACAGCCCTCCATGACGCCCAGAGCGTACACCGTCCGGATGGCCGCGCGCTCCTCACCGCCGTACCTGTCCAGATCCGGCGCGTCCACAGCCGCCAGCTCCCGCTCCCCCGGCATCCGCGCTCCGGCGGTCTCCAGGGCGTTCCGAACAGTCACGGCCAGGGCCGTCCTGGTCATCTCCGCGTCCCCGCCGGCCCCCAGATCCAGAGCCGTGCCGTCAAAGATCCCTTTTTTGGCGCATGCTTCCAGATACGGCTCATACCAGACCCGGCCGCTCCCCCGCTCCGGCAGCTCCACCGGGAACAGCAGGCGCAGGAGCATGGCGGCAAATTCGCCGTAGGTGACCTGCTTCTCCGGCCGAAAGAGGCCGTCGCCGCAGCCCTCCACCCAGCCGCTTTCCGCCGCCGCGTCTATGTACCCGGCGGCCCAGTGCTCCGCCGGCACGTCCCGGAACCGGGCGGCCAGCGCCGTCACGGAGACGGGCAGCGCCACAGCGGTGGCCAACAGGCAGGAAATAATTCGTTTTTTCATAAACGTCCCTCCTTCTGTACGACACTTTAGTACAAAAGGAGGGACATTGCAAGATTAAGATTATGTAAGCTTCCCCATCAAATCCCGCTGGCGCCGTAGTTTGCCAGCACCCGGGCGGAGGGGTCGTCCACGGCGCAGTTGGGCCAGGAGCGGTTGGGCATCCAGAAGTCCGCGATCATCTCCGCCTGGCCGGGGTAATACTTCTCAAAAATTTCCCGGTACAGCAGGCTCTCCTTGGTGAAGGGCGTGCAATAGGCGTACTTTTTCCGTTTCTCCTCATACTCGGCATCGGTATAGCGGGACTCGGCGTACTCCTTCAGATCGTCCACCATGGAGTGGCCCACGGCGTCGGAGAAGGCCGCCTTCTGCCGCCACAGGATCTGCCCTGGCAGGATCTCGTCGGCCTCGAAGGCGTGGCGCAGCAGGTACTTGCCCATATTATATTTGTTCAGCTTCAGCTCCGGGTCGATGCTCATGACGTACCGCACGAAATCCAGATCCCCGAAGGGCACCCGCGCCTCCAGGGAGTTGACGCTGATGCACCGGTCGGCCCGGAGGACGTCGTACATGTGCAGCTCCCGCACCCGCTTCTGGCTCTCCAGCTGGAATTCAGCCGCGCTGGGGGCGAAGTCCGTGTATTTGTAGCCGAAAAGCTCGTCGGAGATCTCCCCGGTGAGCAAAACGCGGATGTCCGTAGTCTCGTGGATGGCCTTGCACACCAGATACATGCCCATGCTGGCCCGGACGGTGGTGATGTCCCAGGTGCCCAGGGCACGGATCACGTCCTCCAGATGCGCGATGACCTGATCCCGGGTCATAAAGACCTCGGTGTGGTCGGCGCCGATGTAGTCCGCCACCTGCCGGGCGTACTTCAGGTCGATGGCGTCCTTGTCCATGCCGATGGCGAAGGTGCGTATCTTCCGGCCCAGGATCCTGGCGGCGACGGCGCACACCAGGGAGGAATCCAGCCCGCCGGACAGCAGGAAGCCCAGGGGCGCGTCGGCGTCCAGCCGCTTCTCCACGGCGGCGATGAGCCGTCCCCGGATCCCGGCGCAGACCCGGTAGGTGGAGCCGGAGATGTACTCTCCCTCCACCCGCGTCACATCCGCATAGCGGACGAATTTTCCGCCCACCCAGTAGTGTCCCGGCGGGAAGGGCAGGATCTTTTTGCAAAAGGCCGTCAGGTTCTTAGGCTCGCTGGCAAAGACGGCGGAGCCGTCCTCCAGGTACCCGTAGTAAAGGGGCCTGATGCCGATGGGATCCCGGGCGGCCACCAGCCCCAGCTTCGCGTCATAGATAATCATGGCAAACTCCGCGTCCAGCCGCGCGAACATGCCCAGGCCCAGCTCCCGGTAGAGGGGCAGGATGATCTCACAGTCGGACTCGGACTTGAAGTCATATTTTTTGGCGATCCGCCGCCGCACCGGCCGGAAGCCGTAGAGCTCGCCGTTGCACACCACCATATTCCCGTCCAGGACGAAGGGCTGCATCCCCTCCGGCGTCAGGCCCATGATGGCCAGTCTGTGAAAGCCCAGCCAGCCCTCCCCCGCCTCCACGAACCGGGACATGTCCGGGCCCCGGGATACCGTCTCCTGAAAGCCCTTTCGCGCCAGCTCCAGGGGGATGGAGCGCTTTGTAAAGCCGATGATCGAGCACATTTCGATCCCTCCCATGAAAAAAGGCGGAGCTGTCACCATAAAGAGCGACAAATCCCCGCCATTGTGGATTATAAGGTGACGGCAGTCAAACCCGCGCCGGTTTTCGCCGGCTGATTTGTGCCAGTACTTTGTCAAAAGCCTTGACAATACACAAAGTATTCTCTGTGGCTTTTTCCGCGTCCTGACGCAAATCAGCTCGCCGAAAACTGCAAGGCACTCCACGGGTTCGCACTCCACGGGTTGCCATTTTCGAGGGATTTTCCGCGTGGAGCAGCGCGGGTTTAACTGCCGCCACCTTCATTAACGAAGTGCATTTTACAACACTTATACCTTCTTTGTCAAGGCATATTTGCAGGATTTGGCACGCAAAATTGCATTTTGGAGTTTCGTACAAACAAAGCCCGGATTTTGGCGGGTTTTTGGGCTTTAAACAGCGTTGACAGCGGCCCGGTTTGCGCTTATAATCTTTTTAAAATGGAGAAAAAGGGGCTGTTCAGATGGTCAAAGTCAATACAAACTTCCAAAAACTCCCCGGCGGGTATCTCTTCCCGGAGATCGGCCGCCGCACCCGGGCCTTTCAGGCCGCGAATCCCCCTCTGCCCCTGATCCGCATGGGCATCGGCGACGTGACCCGCCCCCTGGCCCCGGCGGTGGTGGAGGCCATGGAGAAGGCAAGCCGTGAGATGGGCGCCCAGGAGACGTTCCGGGGCTACTGCGAGGAGACCTGCGGGGCCTACGACTTCCTCCGGTTCGCCATCCAGCGGGCCTACAAGCGTCAGGGCGTGGACATCGCCGACGACGAGATCTTCGTCTCCGACGGCGCCAAGTCCGACTGCGGCAACATCGGCGACATCTTCTCGGTGGACAACGTGGTGGCGGTCTGCGACCCGGTGTATCCCGTCTATGTGGACACCAACGCTATGGCCGGCCGCGCCGGAGACTACGACGGCGAGAAGTGGACGAATCTGGTCTATCTGCCCTGCACGGCGGAAAACGGCTTCTTCCCCGCCCTGCCCGGCCGGGTCCCCGACATCATCTACATCTGCTCCCCCAACAATCCCACCGGCACGGCGGCCAATTATGACCAGCTCAAGACCTGGGTGGACTACGCAAACGAGCACGGCAGCGTGATCCTCTTCGATTCCGCCTACGAGGCGTTCATCACCCAGCCCGGCATCCCCCACAGCATCTATGAGGTGGAGGGGGCCAAGACCTGCGCCATCGAATTCCGCTCCTTCTCCAAGTCCTCCGGCTTCACCGGCAACCGCTGCGCCTACACGGTGGTGCCCAAGGCCCTGACCCGGGGCGGCGTGAGCCTCCGGGACATGTGGAACCGGCGCATGGGCACCAAGTTCAACGGCGTGGCCTACGTCATCCAGCGGGCCGCCGAGGCGGCCCTCTCCGACGAGGGCTGGGAGCAGTCCATGGAGAACGTGCGGTATTACCTCAACAACGCCAAAATCATCCGGGAGGCGCTGAGCGGGGCGGGCCTGCCCGTCTACGGCGGCGTCAACGCCCCCTACATCTGGTGCGGCACGCCGGACGGCATGGGCAGCTGGGAATTTTTCGACAAGCTCCTCCATGAGGCGTGCATCGTCACCACCCCCGGCGCGGGCTTCGGCCCCTCCGGCGAGGGCTATGTCCGCCTCACCGCCTTCGGCACCTGTGAGAACACCTGCGAGGCCATGGAGCGGATCCGGAAGCTGCTGCGGTGACAAAACGCGGGCCGCCAGGAGCGGCGGCCCCTACAGACACGGTGATAACTACGATATACGGAGGAACTATGGGAAAAACATACTTGATCCTGGAAAACGGGAAAAAATACGAGGGAGAAGCCTTTGGAAAGGCCGGCGAGAGCGTGGGGGAGCTTGTGTTCACCACGGGCATGACCGGTTGTGTGGAAAGTCTTACGGATCCCAGCTATTTCGGACAGCTGGTCGTTT
Source organism: uncultured Oscillospiraceae bacterium (assembly GCA_947589545.1). Classification (GTDB taxonomy): domain Bacteria; phylum Bacillota; class Clostridia; order Oscillospirales; family Oscillospiraceae; genus RUG626. The sequence goes on from CANQBA010000026.1 coordinate 19,184, forward strand.
TCACGTTCCCGATGTTCTGTAATTACGGTGTCGCCGACGCGGACATGGAAAGCTCGTCCATCCATGTCCGCGGAGCTATAGTCAGGGAGGTTTGCCGGGAGCCCAGCAATTTCCGGTGCGAGGAGGACATCCAGCACTTCATGGAGCGCATGGGCATCGTGGGCATCTCCGGCGTGGACACCCGGGAGCTGACGCAGCTTCTGCGGGACGGCGGCGTCATGAACGCCGTCATCACCCCGAACCCGGACTACGACTGGCAGAGCCTCAAGTCCTTCCGGGTGGAGGGCTCGGTGGAGGCCACCTCCACCCGCGAACCGGAGATCCTGACGCCCGACGGCCCCGTCTCCCACACCGTGGTGCTGATGGACTACGGCGCCAAGGGGAGCATCACCGAGAACCTTTTGAAGCGCCATTGCAGGGTCGTCATCCTCCCCTACAACGCCACGGCGGAGGAGATCCTGGGCTATGACCCCGACGGCGTCATGCTCTCCAACGGCCCCGGCGACCCCATGGACAACGGGGGGTGCATTGAGGTCATCCGGGAGCTCTTCGGCAAGAAGCCCCTCTTCGGCATCTGCCTGGGGCACCAGATGATGGCGCTGGCCGCCGGTGGGAGCACCGAGAAACTGAAATTCGGCCACCGGGGCGCCAACCAGCCCGTGAAGGATCTGGAGACGGGCCGGGTCTACATCACCTGCCAGAACCACGGCTACGCGGTGTCCGTGAAGGACATCGAGCGGGTGGGCGGCAAAATGCGCTTTGTGAACGTCAACGACGGCACCTGCGAGGGCGTGGATTACCCCGGCAAGCGGGCCTTCTCCATGCAGTTCCACCCCGAGGCCCACGGCGGCCCCCGGGATACCGAGTGGGCCTTTGACAGATTCATGGATATGATGGAGGTGCGGTAATGCCACGGGATAAATCGATCAAAAAAGTCATGGTCATCGGCTCCGGCCCCATCGTCATCGGCCAGGCCGCCGAATTCGACTACGCCGGCACCCAGGCGTGCCGCATCTTAAAGCAGGAGGGCGTCAAGTCCGTCCTCATCAACTCCAACCCCGCCACCGTCATGACCGACGGCGATATGGCCGACGCGGTGTACCTGGAGCCCCTGAACGCCGACACCGTCAAGCGCATCATCCTGAAGGAGAAGCCCGACTGCCTCTTAGCGGGCCTGGGCGGCCAGACGGGCCTGACCATCGCCATGCAGCTGACCCACGAGGGCTTCCTCAAAAAGCACGGCGTCCGCCTCATCGGCACCAACGCCGACGCCATCGACAAGGCCGAGGACCGGGAGCTTTTCAAGGAGGCCATGGAGCGCATCGGCCAGCCCTGCATCCCCTCGGACATCGCCAACGACGTGGACGCCTGCCTTGAGATTGCCGGCCGCATCGGCTACCCCGTCATCGTCCGGCCCGCCTTCACCCTGGGCGGCGGAGGCGGCGGCGTGGCCTACAACGCCGAGGAGCTCAGAAGGGTGGCCTTCGTAGGGCTTGAGACCTCCCCCATCACCCAGGTACTCATTGAAAAATACATCTTCGGCTGGAAGGAGATCGAGTTCGAGGTCATCCGGGACGGCGCGGGCAACGTGATCACCGTCTGCTCCATGGAGAACCTCGACCCGGTGGGCATCCATACCGGCGACTCCATCGTGGTGGCCCCTGCCCTGACGCTGATGGATCAGGAGTACCAGATGCTCCGCTCCGCCGCTCTCGACATCATCACCGAGCTTGGCATCGAGGGCGGCTGCAACTGCCAGTTCGCCCTGAACCCCGACAGCTTCGAGTACGCGGTCATCGAGGTGAACCCCCGGGTGTCCCGCTCCTCCGCTCTGGCCTCCAAGGCCACCGGCTACCCCATCGCCAAGGTGGCGGTGAAGATCGCCCTGGGCTACACCCTGGACGAGATCCGCAACGACATCACCGGCAAGACCTACGCCTGCTTCGAGCCCACCGTGGACTACTGCGTGGTAAAATTCCCCAAGTGGCCCTTCGACAAGTTCCACGGCGCGGGCCGCCGTCTGGGCACCCAGATGAAGGCCACCGGCGAGGTCATGAGCATCGGGCAGAACTTCGAATCTGCCCTGATGAAGGCCGTCCGCGGCGCGGAGATCGGCCAGTCCACCCTGAATCGCGCCCCCGAGCCGGGGAAATCCCTGGAGGAGCGCCTGGCGGCCATGGACGATCTGCGGATCTTCACGGTCTTCGAGGCGTTGAAGGCCGGCGTCAGCCACGAGCACATCCACGAGGTCACCATGATCGACCGCTGGTTCCTCTCCAAGCTCCAGAATCTGGTGGATTTTGAAAATTACATTGCCAAAAACGGCATTGACGATGAAACTTACCTCAAGGGCAAGCGCTGCGGCTACACCGACGCGGCCCTCCGGGCCCTCTCCGGCCAGGACGCGATCCCCCATCTGGATCCCGTCTACAAGATGGTGGACACCTGCGCCGCCGAATTTGAGGCCGAGACGCCCTACTACTACTCCGCCTACGACGAGAAGTGCGACTCCCGGCCCCTGCCCCGCCGCCGCATGAGCGTCATCGTCATCGGCTCCGGCCCCATCCGCATCGGCCAGGGCATCGAGTTCGACTACAGCTCCGTCCACTGCGCCGTGACCCTCAAAAAGCTGGGCTACGACGTGGTCATCATCAACAACAACCCCGAGACCGTCTCCACCGACTACGACACCGCCGACAGGCTCTACTTCGAGCCTCTGACCCCGGAGGACGTGATGGGCGTCATCAAGGTGGAGAAGCCCATCGGCGTGGTGGTGGCCTTCGGCGGCCAGACCGCCATCAAGCTCACGGAGTACCTGGATAAAGCCGGCATCCGCATCCTGGGCACCAGCGCCGAGGGCATCGACCTGGCCGAGGACCGGGAGCGCTTCGACGCCCTTTTGGAGACGCTGGGCATCAAGCGTCCCCGCGGCATGGGCACCCACACCCTGGAGGAGGCCCTCTCCGCCGCCAACTCCCTGGGCTACCCGGTGCTGCTGCGGCCCAGCTACGTCATCGGCGGCCAGAACATGGTCATCGCCCACGACGACGGCGACGTGCGCGCCTATATGGCCCTCATCTTCGCAAGCACCGAGCGGGAGGACAACTCCGTCTTAGTGGACAAGTACATGCCCGGCACCGAGCTGGAGGTGGACGTGATCTCCGACGGCGCCGACGTGCTGATGCCCGGCATCATGGAGCACATCGAGCGGGCCGGCGTCCACTCCGGCGACTCCATCGCCGTCTATCCCCCCTACAACCTGACGGACAAGATGATGCAGAAGGTGGTAGAGAGCTCCCGCCGTCTGGCGCTGGAGCTGGGCACCCGGGGCCTGGTCAATATCCAGTACCTCATCTACAAGCGGGAGCTTTACGTCATCGAGGTGAACCCCCGGGCCTCCCGCACCGTGCCGTACCTCTCCAAGGTCACTGGCATCCCCATGGTGGACGTAGCCAGCCGCGTCATGATGGGCGCCACCCTGAAGGGCCTGGGCTATACCAAGGTGCTGTGCGACACGCCCCCCTATTTCGCCATCAAGGTGCCCGTGTTCTCCTTTGAGAAGATCACCGACGCCAACTCCATGCTGGGCCCGGAGATGAAGTCCACCGGCGAGGTCTTAGGCCTGGGCCGCACCTTCTCCGAGGCGCTCTTCAAGGGCCTCCGGGCCGCCGGGTACAACCTGGCCGGAGCCTTCACCCCCGGCAAGAACGGCGTCCTCCTGTCCATCGAGAACCACGAGCTGCCCGAGGTGGTGAAGCTGGCCAAGAAGCTCAACGACCTGCACATGATCCTCTACGCCACGCCGGACACCGCCGCGGTGATCCGCAAGCTGGGCCTGGAGGTCACCGAGGTCAACCACGTCCACGACGCCTACACCCTCATGGACAGCGGCGCCATCAGCTTCATCGTCTACACCGGAGCTCTCTACGACGACACCATGGGCGACTTCATCGACCTGCACGCCCGGGCCGTCCGCCTGCGCATCCCCTGCATCACAAGCCTCGACACCGCCGACGCGGTGACCGACACCCTCATGAGCCGCTTCACCAACGAGAACACCGAGCTTGTGAACCTCAACAACATGCGCCGCACCCGGGAGCTGATACACTTCGCCAAGATGCACACCTGCGGCAGCGACTATATCTTCTTCGACAACCGGGACGGCCGCATCACCAGCCCCGAATCCCTCTCCGTCACCCTCTGCGACCGGGTCACCGGCATCGGCGGCAGCGCCCTGGTGCTCATCGAGAACTCCGCCGGCGCCGACGCCAAGATGCGCATCTTCAACCAGGACGGCACCGAGGGCCGTATGGCCGCCAACTCCATCCGCTGTGTGGGCAAGTACCTCTTTGATAAGGGCATCGTCCCCCAGGAGCACATGACTATCCAGACGGACACCGGCATCCGCTCCCTGCAGCTCTACACCCGCGACGGCCGCGTCAGCACCGTCAGCGTCCACATGGGCACCGCCTTCCTGGACGCCCGCCGGATGCAGGTAAACCTCATCGGCAAGTCCCGGGTGGTGGACGAGCCTGTGACCGTGGACGGGCAGGAGTACCGCATCACCCTCTCCACCCTGGGCGTCCCCCACTGCACCGTCTTCACCGACGACCTGGGCAGTATGGACGTGGTGGGCGTGGGCGCGGCCCTGGTGAACTCCGGCATCCTCCCGGAGGGCGCTTTTGTGGAGTTTGTCCGCGTGGTCAACGACGACACCCTGCGCATCCGGGTCTACTCCCCCACCGAGGGCGAGACCCGGGCCAACGGCACCGCCGCCTGCGCCGCCGTCATCGCCGCCACCGAGCGGGGCACCCTCCAAAAGGCCCGGGACATCACCGTGAAGCTCCCCGGCGGCGACGTGACCGTCAACTACTCCGACGAGTTCGTCACCCTCACCGGCGACGCGATCTTAGTCTACGAGGGCGATTACGAGTATTAAGCGCAAAAAAAGCATGTGTGAAAGGGCCGGACTGAAGTCAGTCCGGTTCTTTCGCTGTTTTGCGGCAAAAAATATTTTAAAAACATATTGACCTTACAGGGCGCTCTAATGATATAAAGAACCTGAAAGGGGGGACATGATATGACGATCAGGGATTTTTCCCGGCTTTGCGGGTGCAATCCCCAGACGCTGCGCTATTATGACAGCGTGGGGCTTCTTAAACCGGCGAGGGTAGACAGCTGGACAGGGTATCGGTTCTACGAACAGGAGCAGGCGCTCACCTTTGTGAAGATCAAAAATCTGCAAAAGGCCGGCTTCACCATCGCGGAGATCAAAAGCCTGCTGGATCGGGAGGATCCGGAGATCTTCAGGGCCTTTGAAATAAAAATCGCCGCGGCGGAGCAGAGGCTTTCGGAGATCAAACAAATTCAAAAGTCATATCAGACCGAAATGACAGACATGCAAAAGAAACTGAAAGAGGTGCGGGACGCGGTCACGAAGTCCATGCGGGGCTACGATCCGACGGAGGAGTTCGGCATCAGCCAGGAGACCTACGCAAAAATAACAGGCGCCGTAGACAGCTTTTTTGAGGATCTCCTGATAGACGAGGACGCCCGGGTTCTTGAGGGAGCCGACGCCCCGGAGCCTCAAATCGCGGAGCTTTTGGGGGATCCGGACTTTGAGCTTATCTTCGAGAAGCACGGGTGGAGATATATGAAGGACTTCTTCTCCCAGTGGTCTGACCTTCAGGCCGGCCGGGCGTACAGCCTCCTCTTCAGGCTCAAACCCGGCAAGGCCAACAATTCAGCCTTTGCCAATACGGTTCTGGGGATGCTGCACCTTTTCGATCCGGAAAAGGGCATGAAGCTGTGGTGCAATATCACAGACTCAGAGGACGGCCTCAACCATTTCTGGCTCCTGCGTCGCCGCTGAACAGCTCCGCACCCGGATGCCGCCTGGCCGCCCGGTCACGCACCACGCGGTCAACTACCGGTTTTCCGCGAAAAAACCTCATCTTTGTGCAACTTGCCATATTGTCTTTTGGATAATAAAGTGCTATGATATGTCCAACATAGGCCCGCGAGGTGCGTCATGAACACGAGAAACCTCCAAAACAGCTTTTTCGGCTATTCCTTCGGCTTTACCTATTTTTTTACGGTAAGGCTTAAGCGGTTTGGCTGAAAACGGTTGACGGGCAGAAAATCAACGCCTCAATTCCCACGGCCAGACCGGCTGTGGGAATTTTTTTCGGGCAAAGGTAAGGAGAAAATACTATGATCGTCATACTCAAGGAAAACCCCAATCAGCTCCAGGTGGACTCCCTCATGAACTGGCTGCGCAGCAAGGACATCGAGATCCACACCTCCGTCGGCGAGCATCAGACCGTCTTAGGACTTGTGGGCGACACCTCCAAGCTGGACATGGATCTGCTGCTGGCCCTGGACATCGTGGAGGATGTGAAGCGCATCCAGGAGCCCTATAAAAACGCCAACCGCAAATTCCACCCGGAGGACACGGTCATCGAGGTGGGCAATACCAAAATCGGCGGCGGGAACCTGACCCTCATCGCCGGCCCCTGCTCCGTGGAGAACGAGGCCCAGATCATCGAGGTGGCCCAGGCCGTCAAGGCCAGCGGCGCCACCATCCTGCGGGGCGGCGCCTTCAAGCCCCGCACCTCCCCCTACTCCTTCCAGGGCCTCCACGGCGAGGGTATCCGGCTCTTGAAGCTGGCCCGGGAGGTCACCGGCCTTCCCATCGTCACCGAGCTCATGGATGCCTCCCACCTGCCCCTTTTCGAGGACGTGGACATCATCCAGGTGGGCGCCCGGAACATGCAGAACTTCGAGCTTTTGAAAATTTTGGGCACCGTCGACAAGCCCATTTTGCTCAAGCGCGGCCTGGCCAACACCTACGAGGAGCTTCTCATGAGCGCCGAGTACATCATGGCCGGCGGCAACCACAAGGTGATCCTCTGCGAGCGGGGCATCCGCACCTTCGAGACGTACACCCGCAACACCCTGGACGTCTCCGCCGTTCCGGTGCTGAAAAAGCTCTCCCACCTGCCTGTGATCATCGACCCCAGCCACTCCGCCGGCAAATGGGAGCTGGTGGATCCCCTGTCCTGCGCCGCCGTGGCGGCGGGGGCGGACGGCCTCATCATCGAGGTGCACAACGATCCGGCCCACGCCCTGTGCGACGGCCCCCAGTCCCTGAAGCCCTCCGTCTTCGACGCGCTGGCAAAGAAATTACAGGCAATCCACAACGTCGTCGCGGAACAGGCTTAACCTCGCCCTCCAAGTATTCGGGCTCAGGCGCACTGTTCGCTCCTCCTTCCCCCATGCGATCTTCAATCGCACGGGGGCCCCATAAATCGCGGAACAGAAATAACCGAAAAAGGCGGGATCCTATGTCTACCATCGGCATCGTGGGTCTGGGGCTTATCGGCGGCTCCATGGCCAAGGCCATCAAATTTCACACCGACCATACCGTCTACGGCGCGGACTTGAACACCGACACCATGGCCCTGGCCTTCGCCTCCGGGGCCATCGACAACACCCTGGATCCGCAGAGCATCGGCGAGTGCGACCTTCTTCTGGCCGCCCTGCCCCCCCAGGCGCTGCTCGCCTGGGCATCGGAGAACGCGCCGCTGATCGCCCCCTCCGCCGTCCTGGTGGATCTGTGCGGCGTCAAACGCCTGATCGCGGGCGCCCTCCGCCCCCTGGCGGACGAATACGGCTTTGCCTATGTGGGCGGCCACCCCATGGCGGGCAAGGAGCACGGGGGCTTCAAAAACTCCACCGCCCTCCTGTTTGCCGGGGCGTCCATGATCCTGACCCCCGACGAGAAAACCGACGCGCCCCTTCTGGAGCGGCTCAGAGCCTTCTTCCTGTCCCTGGGCTTCGGGACCGTCACCTACTCCACCCCCGCCGAGCACGACCGCATCATCTCCTACACGTCGCAGCTGTGCCACATCACCTCCTCCGCCTTTGTCAAATCCCCCACGGCCCAGACCCACATGGGCTTCTCCGCCGGCTCCTTCCGGGATCTGACAAGAGTGGCGTATCTGGACGAGAACATGTGGACGGAGCTGTTCCTGGCCGACGCGGACTTCCTCACCGGGGAGTTGGACACCCTGATCGGGCACCTTCAGGAGTACCGGGACGCCATCAGCGAGGGCGACAAGGACCGGCTCCGGGAGCTTCTGCGGGAGGGCCGGGAGCTGAAAATGACGGCGGGAGGTACCTGATGGATACAAAGATTTTGCACGTGGACGCCGGCGCGGGCTACGATATCGTCATCAAGCCCGGCGTTCTGGACGACGCCGGGGCGCATATCCGAAAGGCCCTTCCCCGGGCAAAGCGCCTCTTCCTGGTCACCGATTCCAACGTCTCCCCCCTCTACGGGCCGCGCCTGGCGGCCTCTCTGGAGAAGCTGAGCTTTGAAGTTCACACCCGGGTGATCCCCGCCGGGGAGACCTCCAAATCCGCCGCGGAGCTGGTGAAGCTCTGGGAGTGGATGACGGCCCACGGCATCACCCGCACCGACGCGGTGGTGGCCCTGGGCGGCGGCGTGGTGGGGGATCTGGCGGGCTTTGCCGCCTCCACCGTCCTGCGAGGCGTGGACACGGTGCAGATCCCCACGACCCTGCTCTCCCAGGTGGACTCCTCCGTGGGGGGCAAGACCGCCATCGACCTGCCCGCCGGCAAGAACCTGGCCGGCACCTTCTGCCAGCCCAGGCTGGTGCTGATGGATCCCGACACCCTCGCCACCCTGCCCGAATCCGAATTCATGTCCGGTATGGCGGAGGTGGTGAAATACGGGTGCATATGGGACGCGGATTTCTTCGCCTTCCTGGCCCAGCGGCCCACCCGGGAGGCCCTGACGGCGGACATCGGTCATATCCTCTACACCTGCTGTGACATCAAGCGCCAGGTGGTGAACCGGGACGAGCACGACACCGGCCTTCGGATGATCTTGAATTTCGGTCACACTCTGGGCCACGCCTATGAGCTGGCGGGCCGTTATGAGACGTGGACCCACGGTCAGGCCGTGGCCGCCGGCATGGTGACCGCCGCGGAGCTTGGCCAGACGCTGGGGATCACCGAACCCGGCGCCGCCGGGAAGATCCGGGCCATCCTCACGCCCCTGGGCCTGCCCACCCACATCCCCTGCGCCTTCGGGTACATGGAAAAGGCCGTGGGCATCGACAAAAAGAGCGCCGGGGACAGCGTCACCCTGATTTTGCTGGAGAAGATCGGCGCCGTCCGGCCCCTGAAGCTCCCCAAGGCGGAGGTGCTGGACACCCTGCGCCGGATGACGGAGGCCTGACCATGGACATACGCCTTACCCCGTCCACCCTCCGGGGCGCGGTGACCCCGCCGCCCTCCAAATCCCTGAGTCACCGGGCGCTGATTGCCGCCGCCCTGGCCCGCTCCACGGACGCCCTTTCCAATCTGGCGTCCTCCCAGGACATCGACGCCACCCGCCGGTGCCTGGACGCGCTCTTTTCGCTGGACGACGGCTTCCCCACCCTGGACTGCGGGGAATCCGGCTCCACCCTCCGGTTCCTCATCCCCCTCTCTCTGGTTCTGCGGGGCGGGGCCCGGTTCACGGGCCGGGGGCGGCTGATGGAGCGGCCCCAGGAGCCGTATTTTGCCATCTTCCGTGAAAAGCGCATCCACTTTGAAAAAACCGGCGGCGAGCTCTTTGTCACCGGCGCGCTGACCCCAGGCCGCTGCGCCCTCCCCGGCGACGTGTCCAGCCAGTTCGTCACGGGCCTTCTCTACGCCCTGCCCCTGTTGCAGGGGGACTCGGAGATCGAGATCACCTCCCCCTTAGAGAGCCGGGACTATGTGACCATGACCCTGGACGTGCTGAAAAAATACGGGATCTGCGTGGAAAATCAGGACTTCCGCCGGTTTACTGTCCCCGGCGGTCAGAAATACCTCCCCCGCTCTTACGCCGTGGAGGCCGACTGGTCCCAGGCGGGCTTCTGGTACGCCGCCAACTTTGCCGGTGCCAAAATCGTCCTCTCCGGACTGGATCCCGCCTCCCCCCAGGGGGACAAAGCCGTGGCGGCGCTGGCGGAGCGTCTGCGGGATCCGGGATGCGCGGACATCGACCTCTCCCAGATCCCCGATCTCCTGCCCCCGCTGGCGGCCATGGCGGCCCTCCGCCCCGGGGAAAAGACGGTCTTCTCCCACGCCGCCCGTCTGCGCATAAAGGAATCCGACCGCATCGCCTCCACCGCCGCCATGCTCCGGGCCTTCGGGGTACCCTGCCAGGAGGGGCCGGACTTTCTGACCGTCACGGGCCGGGAGACCCTCTCCGGCTGTACCGTGGACGGGGCGGGCGACCACCGGATCGTCATGGCCGCCGCCGTGCTGTCCTGCCGGGCCGGCGGGCCGGTGACGGTGCTGGGCGCCCAGGCCGTGAACAAATCCTACCCCACCTTCTTTGAGGAATTTAAACGCCTGGGAGGGATCGTCCATGTCCTCTGAATTGGGAAAACTCCTGAAAATGCAGGTCTTCGGCCAGTCCCACGGCAAAGCCGTCGGCGTGGTGGTGGACGGCCTGCCCGCCGGGCTCAAAATAGACGAGGAAGAATTATACAAATTTATGTCCCGCCGGAAACCCGGTACCTCGCGTCTCTCCACCCAGCGCAAGGAGGACGACAGGCCGGTGTTCCTCTCGGGCTTAGTTGACGGCGTCACCGCCGGGTCGCCCCTGTGCGCCGTCATTGAAAATACCGACACCCGCTCCGGCGACTACGCCGGTCTTACCGACCTGCCCCGGCCCTCCCATGCGGACTACACCGCCAGGATGCGCTACGGCATAGACGTGGATATGCGGGGCTCCGGCCACTTCTCCGGGCGGCTCACCGCCCCTCTTTGCGTCGCCGGGGGCATCGCCAAGCAGATTTTGGAAAAAGAAAATATTTACGTGGGGGCGCATCTGCTCTCCGTGGGGAACGCGTCCGACGAGCCCTTTCCCCTGCTGCCCACAGCCGGTCTTTTCCGTGAGATCGCCGCAAAGTCCCTGCCGGTCATCTCTGACGGGGCCGGGGCGCGGATGGCCGCCCAGATCGAGGCCGCCCGGGCGGAGGCGGACAGCGTGGGCGGCGTTATCGAGTGCGCCGTCACGGGCCTGCCGGCGGGGCTGGGCTCGCCCATGTTCGACGGGATGGAGAACCGTCTGGCCGCCGCCCTCTTCGGGATCCCGGCGGTGAAAGGCGTGGAGTTCGGCGCGGGCTTTGCCGCCGCGAAAATGCGCGGAAGCGAGCATAACGACCCCTATATTCCCGGGGAAAACGGCCGGATTTTGACCTCGAAAAACGACGCCGGCGGCATCGTCGGCGGCATCACCACCGGGATGCCCGTGGTGGTAAAATGCGCCATGAAGCCCACCCCGTCCATTGGAAAGCCCCAGCGGAGCGTTCGTCTTTCCACCAAGGAGCCGGAGGAGCTTATCATCAAGGGCCGCCACGACCCATGCGTGGCCATCCGCGCCGTGCCGGTTGTGGAGGCCGTGACCGCCTTTACCGTTTTAGACATTTTTATGGAGGGGAAAACCTATGGAAATGACTGAGATCCGCGAAAAGATCGACAAGATCGACGACCAATTCCTGAAGCTCTTTTTGGAGCGCATGGAGCTTTCCAAAAGCATCGCCCAGATCAAGGCCCGGGACAACCTGCCCATCCTCAACCGGGAGCGGGAGCGGGAGATCCTGAAGGCGGTGTCGGACAAGTCCGGGGAGTTCGATCTCTATTCCCACCGGCTCTTTTCCACCGTCCTGGAGCTGAGCCGCACCTACCAGCGGGGCTTTTTAAAGACCGGCTCCGCGGTGCGTGACTACATCGGCAGATCCCTGACGGAGGTGCCGGAGCTCTTTCCCGAGAGCGGCCTCATTGCCTGCCAGGGCGTGGAGGGGGCCTACTCCCAGATGGCCGCCGACCGGATGTTCCCCCGGGGCCATATCCTCTACGTCAAAACCTTTGAGGCGGTGTTCGACGCGGTGCAGAGCGGCCTTTGCTCCTTCGGCATCGTCCCCATCGAAAACAGCTCCAACGGCTCCGTCCGGGCGGTCTACGACCTTTTGCAGACCAAGGAGCTGACCATCGTCCGCTCCGAGCGCCTGTTCATCTCCCACGAGCTGCTGGTGAAGCCGGGGGTGAAGCTCTCGGAGGTGAAGAAGATCATCTCCCACGAGCAGGCCCTGGGCCAGTGCAGCGCGTTTTTGAAATCCCTGGGCGACAAGGTGGAGATCGAGAAGATGGACAACACCGCCGTGGCCGCCAAATTCGTGGCCCAGTGCCCCGACCGCTCCGTGGCGGCCCTGTCCAGCTCCAACTGCGCAGAGCTCTACGGCCTGGAGGCCCTGAACTGCGGGCGGATCCAGAATTCCGACAACAACTACACCCGCTTCATCTGCCTGACCCGGAAGCCCGTGGTCTACCCCGGTGCCAACCGCATCTCCCTGGTGCTCTCCTGCGAGCACCGCCCCGGCGCCCTCTACGACGTGCTGAGCCACATCTCCGCCCTGGAGCTGAACCTCATTAAGCTGGAGTCCTGCCCCATGGTGGGCCACGACTTCGAGTTCCTGTTCTTCCTGGACATCGAGGCCAGCGTCCGGGATCCCAAGGTGGTGGACATGCTGGAGAGTCTGGAGCACTCCTGCCGTTCCCTGCGGTATCTGGGAAATTACCAGGAGATATAAAAACCGACCGTTTTTGAAGGGGGGAGCGCCATGCGCAGGATCTACGGTCTGCTGGGCCGGAAGCTGGGCCACAGCCACTCGCCCGCCATCCACGCCATGCTGGGGTGCCGGGGGTACAAGCTCTACGAGCTGGAGCCGGAGGCGCTGGGGGATTTCCTGCGCCGCCCGGATCTGGGGGCGGTGAACGTGACCATCCCCTACAAGCGGGAGGTGTTTCCCTATCTGGACGTGATCGACCCCGCCGCCTCTGAGATCGGCGCGGTGAACACCGTGGTCAACCGGGGCGGGAAGCTCTACGGCTACAACACCGACAAATACGGTCTGGAATACGCCCTCCGGCGGGCGGGGCTGGAGCTTTGTGGGAAAAAGACCGTCATTTTGGGCTCCGGCGGCACCTCCCACACCGCCGCCGCCGCGGCCAGGGCCCTGGGGGCCCGGGAGATCACCGTCATCTCCCGCTCCGGGGAGGATAATTACGGCAACCTGGAGAAAAACGCCGACGCGGACATCCTCATCAACACCACCCCCGTGGGCATGAGCCCCAACTGCCCCGCCCAGCCCCTGTCCCTCACCGCCTTTCCCAACCTCTCCGGGGTCATGGACGTGGTGTTCAACCCCCTGCGGACGGGCCTTCTCCAGGAGGCGGAGCGGCTGGGCATCCCCCACGCCGGGGGCCTGCCCATGCTGGTGGCCCAGGCCAAGCTGGCCGAGGAGCATTTCTTCGGCAAACAGCTGGAGGACCGGCGCATTGAGGAGGTCACCCGGAAGCTCTGCCGGGACGTGACCAACATCGTGCTCATCGGTATGCCCGGCTGCGGCAAGACCACCGTGGGAAAATTCCTGGCCCGCCGCACCGGCCGGCCGCTGGTGGACGTGGACAGGGAGATCACCGCCCGCACCGGCTCCCGCCCCGGCGACATCATCACAGGCCAGGGGGAGGCGGCCTTCCGGAAGCTGGAGACGGAGCTTCTGCGGGAGCTGTGCGCCGGAACGGGGCGGATCATCACCACCGGCGGCGGCTGCGTCACCGTCCCGGAGAACTACCCCATCCTCCACGAGTCAGGCCGCATCTACCGGCTCGACCGGGCCTTAGAGGCCCTCTCCACCCGGGGCCGGCCCCTCTCCGCCGGGGGCATCGAGGGTCTGCGGGCCCTCTTTGAAAAGCGGGATCCCCTGTACGCCCGCTTTGCCGACGCCACCATCCCCAACGACGGCACGCTGGACGAGGCCGCCCAAAAGATTTGGAGTGATTTTTGTGAAAATACTGGTGCTTAACGGCCCCAACCTCAACATGCTGGGCCTCCGGGAACCGGACATCTACGGGAAAAACACTTACGCCGATCTCCTCTCCCTCATCGCGTCCGAAGCGGACAGGCTTGGGGTGGCGGTAGAGTTTTTCCAGTCCAACCACGAGGGGGCCCTGGTGGACGCCATTCAGGGGGCCTACGGCCGGGTGGACGGCATCATCATCAACCCCGGCGCTTACACCCACACCAGCGTGGCCCTGCTGGACGCGGTGAAGGCCGTGTCCATCCCCACCGTGGAGGTGCACATCTCCGACCCGGATACCCGGGACGAATTTCGGAAGATAAGCTACATCCGCCAGGCCTGCGTCAAGACCGTCAAGGGCCTGGGCTTTCAGGGGTATCTGGCGGCGCTGCGGTATCTGGCGGAGAGCCTGAAATAAAGCTTTCCGTCCTGACATCGCGTATTATACCGCTAAGTTAAAGCTTTGTCAAGTAATCTTTTTAATTAATCCAAACTTTGTATTAATAATAGTTGCTTTAAAAGCAAGACAGGGCGGCAGGCTATAGCCTGCCGCCCTGTCTTGTTCTCCGTAATTTATCGGAACATGATCGTGCAATTGTCAAACAGCGCGGCCAGCACCGTTTCCGCGGCATCCTGTCCCATGTGCCGGCGAAAATCGTCCCCCGTCTCGCCGTACCGGGCCCACCAGGCGGCGGGGATCCTTGCCCAATCGAGGGAGAACTCCGGCACAGGGCCATCGGGGAACCGAAGACCGGCGGCGGAGGCCAGACGGTAGGCCATGGTAACGGCCTCCATCAAGGTGATAGCCTTTTGCGGGGAAAAGTTTCCGTTTCCGGTGCCGTTGGTGATGCCGTGACGCTCCGCCCAGGCGCACGCGTAATAAAGGTCGGTGCCGGTGGGGACATCGCTAAAAACAAGGTAAGTACCCAGCCCGCCAGGCTCGACGGGCTGTCCGTCAGAGGCGCCGGGGCCCTGGAAGTCCTTCTCCTGCTCCACGGGGGTGCCGCCACGCTCAAGATACCCGTTATAGAGGGCTGTCACAAAATCGCCCCGGGTGAGCGTGTGGTCGTCCGCCGCGGCAGGGTGGGCGGAACCGATGGGCAGCAGGATCAGCGCCAGAAGCAGGGAACACAGACATACGGCTTTCTTTTTCATAAGGATCCCTCCGTTTTTTTCTGATGTTTGAAAAGGCGAAAAACCAGGGCGGATATGACGTTACAGGAAGTTATTCCTCCCGGGGGGTGTCGTCGTCACGCCGTACGGAGGGGGCTCTTCTGGTCCGGGCGCGGCGGCGGAGGAAAGCCAGGATCAGGACGGCGACGACGGCCAGGAGGGCGGCGATGAGCAGGAGGGCGGGCAGGTTCACCACGAACCATTTGAATAGGGCCTTGAAGAAGTCCCCGATGTTCTCCAGGGTATCCCGGAGGCCGTCGCCGATCTGCTGCCAGTAGGTGCGATGCGCCTCCACCACCCTTGTGTACTCCCGGACCTCGTTGACCGTCACGCGGACGGTGCTGTAATCCACCTGATTCTGCCAGTTGCGCAGGGTGGTCTCCAGGGCCTCCAGCTGGTAGCGCACCTCGGAGAGGCGGGACTCGATCTCCAGCATCTCGGAGACAGTCTCACATTTTTCCAGCATGGCCATGAGCCGCTCCTGCTCCACCCGGTAGGCGTCCAGCCGGGACTGGGTGTCGTAATAGCGTTCGGTGATGTTCTCGGTGTATACCCGGCGGCTTGTGATGTTGCCGGCGCTCTCCAGGGCGGCGGTCATGTCCCGGAAAGCGCCCACGGGCACACGGATGACAAACTCGGCGTGGCGGTAGACGGCCCGGTCGTAGTAGGCGTCCGACAGGCTCCTGCCGGAGACGCTGGAGGACTCCAGGAAGGCGCCGTACTGGGAGAGCAGGGCCTCCACGCCGGCCACGGCGCTGTCGAAGTCCACCGTCTCCAGGGTGATGTCGGCGGAGTAGATGATTTTCTCGGCGAGGCTGGTCTGGGGCCGCACCGCATCCCCCACCACGCCGTCCCAGCTCTCCTGATCCCATTTCTCAGTGCTGCCGGGGGCCTCCATATCCCCTGCCGCGCCGCCGGAGACGGCGCTGTTGACTCCCTCCAAGTCCATTTTTCTCCCCCCGCAGGAGGCCAGCAGCAATGTCAGTGCCAGGAGCAGGGCGCACAGGCACACGGTCTTCTTTTTCATAACGATCCCTCCGTTTTTGTCTGATACATGCAAAGACGACAAACAGGGGGGGATATGACGGCACATGCACATGCGCGCGTACTCTATTTCCGTTTCTTTTCCCGTTTCTTTTCCCGTTTCTATTTCTATTTCTTTTTCTATTTCTGTTTCTATAGGCAATCCCACGGCAATGCCGTGGGATCACCCGTGGCATCACCGGTCGATGTTTTTGGCTTACAGTCCGTAGAGAGCGGCGGGGCCCAGATCGGATTCGATCTTCATCAGGCGGTTATATTTGGCCGTCCGATCCGTGCGGCTGGGAGCGCCGGTCTTCACCAGGGGCGCGTTGACGGCCACGGAGAGATCCGCCAGGGTGGTGTCCTCCGTCTCGCCGGAGCGGTGGGAGATCACCGGCGTCATACCGGCCCCTCTGGCCGTCTCGATGGCAAACAGGGTGTCCGTCAGGGTGCCGATCTGGTTCATCTTGATGAGCACCGCGTTGCCCGCCTTCTCCGCTACGCCCTTTTGGATCCTGCCGGCGTTGGTGACAAAGAGGTCGTCGCCCACAAGCTTGATCTGGCCGCCCAGCTCCTCCGTCATGATCTGCCAGCCCTCCCAGTCCTCCTCGCCCAGGCCGTCCTCGATGGAAAAGATAGGGTATTTGTCACAGAAGCCGTGCCAGCGGTCGATGAGCTGGCGGGCGGTGAGCTTCTCCTTCCGCTTGGGCAGGAAGTAGCCCTCCCCCGTCTGCCACTGGGAGGCGGCGGCGTCCAGGGCAAAGAGGAAATCCCGGCCCGGCTCAAAGCCGGCGGCCCGCACCCCCTCGGTGAGCACCCGCAGAGCCGCCTCGTCGGATTCCAGCTCCGGCGCGTAACCGCCCTCGTCCCCCACGCCGGAGGAGCGGATCACCTTTCTGAGGGCGTGGAACACCTCGGCGCACCAGCGCACCGCCTCGGAAAAGCCCTCCGCCCCCACCGGTACCAGCATGAACTCCTGAATATCCACGTCGTTGCCGGCGTGAGCGCCGCCGTTTAAAACGTTCATCATGGGCACCGGGAGACGCCGCGCCCCCGCGCCGCCCAGATAGGCCCACAGGGGCAGGCCCCGGCTTACGGCGGCGGCCCGGGCCACGGCCAGAGAGGCCGCCAGCACCGCGTTGGCCCCCAGACGGGAGAGGGTATCCGTTCCGTCCAGCTCGCGAAGCGTTATGTCAACCCGTGACTGCTCCAGGGCGTTCCTGCCCCGAAGGGCCTCATTGATCTCCCCGGAGACGCTCTCCGCCGCCCCCAAAACGCCCTTGCCGCCGTAGCGCTCCCCGCCGTCCCGGCGCTCCCAGGCCTCATATGTCCCCGTGGACGCGCCCGACGGCACGGCCGCCGCGGCGCGGCGGCCGTCCTCCAGCACGCACATCGCCTCCACCGTGGGGGTGCCACGGGAGTCCAGGATCTCCCGGCCAGTCAGAGAAACGATCCCAACAAATTCGTCCATTGTATGCCTCCTGTCCGTTGATGAGATCAGTATTCCCCCGGCGGGGGCAGGTATACGGGAAAAGGGAAAATTTAAGGGCCGCCTCTCCGGGGCGGTGCCGTAGGGAAACATTGTGAACACCCCTATGTTAATTTATATTTTCCGGTCAGGAGCCTGTGATGATGCACAGGCTCCTTAGTTTGTATCATGCTATTTCCAGATCCAGCTCAGCAACCTGTATGAGGATGTCCTCCAGCTCCTGGGGCATGTCGTCCAGGATGCCAATGTCCCGGTAGTGAATGACGATGTCCTGTGGAGCGCTGTGGGAATACTTCTTGGCGCGCTCGCCGACTTCGATGCGCTTGATGAAGGTATGGAGAAGCTCCGGGGTCAGCTCGTTTATCTCCGTGTACATTCGGGCATTCTCCAGGAAACGGTCGAAGTTGGAGGTGGAGTCCTTTAGTTCCTGTAAGTGGGCGGTCAGCTCCGGGAAGGCATTTTTGATGTTCTCCTGCTCGGTTGTATAGGATTCTGTATTGCTCCTCGGGAATCCTGCCAAGGACGTTGTCCTCATAGAGACGCTTGAACAGGGACATAAGTTCGCTTTGACGCTTGGTCATAGCGGAAATCTGCTTTTCGAGGCTTCGTATCTCCTTTTGAGCCTCTTTTGTGCGTTTCATGCCGATGTACTCCGTCGGCGGCGTACTTCTCTAACAATAGTCTCTGGTTCTGGATGCTGTTGGAGTCGTCCTCCTTGCCGCTTCGCTTTTGCGTATCCTCCTGGCTCAGCCGGCCATAGAGGATGGTGTATTTTTCTTGGCTTGCCATATTTCCTCCGGGCAAGCCGGTACAGTAGTACAACAATACTGCAAGGCTTGCCCGAAGTCTATACTCTTTTCAAACTTTTTTGAGGTCGCTGTCTATGGATCTCGTTGCGCTTGGCGTCTGAGAGGACAGCGGATACGACAGTCATGTATTTTTATACCGTGGCCTCCTGAATGGGCTTGCCCCGATGGGTCTGTCTGCGAATCTCCGTTAGCATATTCTCCAGGACGATAGGGCGAATGTCCTTGATCTTGACCGCGCCAATGTACGGGTAGACCTTTCAGATTTTTTCACAATGCTTGCCATCATGTTTATCTCCTTATATGTTTTGGGCGTTCATCTTCGTTAGCGGGGCAGGCTGCTCGCTGGATCTTACTTTTTGAGCGGAGCGC
Organism: uncultured Oscillospiraceae bacterium; assembly: GCA_947589545.1. Taxonomy (GTDB): domain Bacteria; phylum Bacillota; class Clostridia; order Oscillospirales; family Oscillospiraceae; genus RUG626. Next base: position 37,972 of record CANQBA010000026.1, read on the forward strand.
CCTTGTCGGATTTTGTCAATATGGAATTGGCTTCATGGCGGCTGCCTCCTGTCAGCCGCCGTATCTATCAACGATCAGCCATTGCCTCGTCTGAGTGAAAAAAAGAACCAGCGGCTTATTCAAAACCGCCGCTTGCCGTTGACTTTGAAATTTGAGCGTGGGAAATTACCTGCCCAGCAGCGGTTTTTTCTTTTCTGCCGCTGGGCAGATGGTCGATCTGTGAATAATAAGAGCCGATGTCCCGTGAGGTATCTCACAAAATCATCGGCTGTGCATCTGGCTCTATGCCTGTTTTCAGTTATCTCATCTTTCTTGGACTGCGTATCGCCACTTTTCTCTCTCCTGCGCAGCCGACTGAAGAGTGTTGTCATGAGCACGGGCAGGGTGAGCAGCTTTGCGGGATGCGTCTCGGTGATAAAGCGGATGGGACAGTTTTCCCCCAGGAGGATCCCGATAAGCACCAATCCCCAGAGGATCAAAAAAAATCCTCAAGGGCGGTATATATTTTAAGCTTCATCAGAGTGCCCTCCTTGCGAAATGCGCTTCTATAAACGGAGCTTCGCGGCTCTTAACTTCGCACCGTAGCGGCTGGTACAGAGTACCGCAGTGATGAGCGCGCACGTCACAAGGCCCAGGACTCCGTTCGCGATCGCCTCGGCAGGCTGTGTATCTATAGCCCTGAGAAATTAATTGCCACGTAAACCGCTATCCCCACAAGCCCCACAATACAGACAATGTGCAATCTCTTTGCGAAGGATCTCTTTTCGGCATTGTTGTACTCTGCAATCTTCAGTAATGTTTCTTCTTCGTGTTTGTCCATGCTTCTGTCTTTCCTTTCGCCATCTAAAATTTCTCCGATTTTCACTTTGTAAATCTTCGACATCTGAATAAGCAAATCAAAGTCCGGCATTGTCACGCCGTTTTCCCAACGGGAAACACTTCGATTGGATACGCCCAGCATCTCTGCAAGCTGCCCCTGCGTCAATGCTTTTTCACTGCGAAGCTCTTTAAGAAACTTTCCAACTTTTTGCTGATCCATGATGTGTTCACCCCCTTTCGCGTTCAGAATAGCGCATCGGGCGGGAAAAGTACAGGACAGAGACTGAGAATTATGCCAATTACATATTGACAAAGCCTGTATTCAAACATTGCTCCGTCCTCCTTTGAAGTGCTTACTTCATATTATACTCGGTCAGCCGAATAAAAGGCAAGGAATTAACGGTGCGGATTAGATGGATTATTTACCCTGGCTGAGGTGAGCCTTCTTGGCCTCGGTTCGAATTCGGTTCGCTTCTCCTCCCCCCGCACGTCAGCGGACGCGCGGGGTGCGAGTTTTTGCGCGCCCGGTATCACGATGCCACCTCCAAGCGTTCGTGGGTACCTGCGGCGACGTGTGCGGTCACAGGGTCGATGTTGGTGACCAACTCCATGGGAGTGCCGATAAAATTTCCGCGGGCTTTCACGAACGCAGAGAGCAGAGAAATGAGGTTGTCGGATTTATTGACCGGCAGAAGCGTTTCCTCCACGTCCCAGACGTTGCACTCGCTCCTGACCAGAGACAGCTCCCGGTATTCTATGTCCCGCCCGATGCAGTAGAGCGTGGCTTGTCCGCTCCCACGTCCTTCCTCCACCAGCGTAAAGCTGGAGTCCACCGCTCCGCTGATAGCCGTAGTGCCGGAGATGCGCTTGAACACATCATCGTCCGCGTTCTCCTTTCGCAGATGGTGGATGAGCAGGATGGCGAAGCCGTGCGCATCGGCAATCTTCTTCAATGCCGACAGATCCGAGTAGCCGTTGGCGTAGGTGTTGTCCCGCTTTGTGCTTCTCACCATCTGCAAGGTGTCGATAATGACCAGCGACGTGTCAGGGTGTTCGGTAAGGAACGTCTCCAACTGTTCCTCCAGACCCGCGCCCACCACCCGGCTCTCCGTGCAGAAGTGGACGTTGGCCGGGGCGTCCTCCGTAATCTCGAAGAGCCGGTTCTGGATTCGCAGCGTCGAGTCCTCGAGACAGAGATACAACGTCGTACCCTGGCGAACAGCCATTCCCCACACCGGCTCTCCCTTCGCCACCGTCACCGCCAGCCATAGGGCCAACCAGGACTTCCCCACCTTCGGGGCGCCCGCCAAAATGTGCAGGCCTTGGGACAGCAGGGAGTCCACGATGAAGTTAGGCGGACGAATGGGTTCGTTCATCAGCTCCTCGCCGGTGACGGTTTTCAATCGTTGCGTGTTTGTTGGTTTCATGTATGACCTCCATTCATAAAAAATAAGGACGGGCCTCGCGGCACACGTCCTTCTACTTGTATTTTGTGACAAAAAGAGTAAGATTATAAAATGGCAGGACAAACTATTTTTCAGGTGGGACAATTTATGGACGGCAGGATCATTTTCTACACCTACGGGACGACCATGGAGCTGAAAGGACACCCCTTTTCCGCAGGTGAGCTGACGGAAAACCTGATCAATCTCACACCCGACGACTACGACGTCATCCGCACAAAGGCAGAGCGCGTCATTACCGACAGCTTGCAGGCCCTGATGAAGGCCGACTACATGCTGGCGCTGTCCAGCGGATACAACATCCGCCGGTGTCTCATATGTCACCGGTACTTCCCGGTGAAGTCCGGCGTCCACGCGCTCTACTGCGAGGGGGCCTGTCCCCACGCACCGCAGTACACCTGCCGTCAGTTCGGCTCCTATGAGAGGCAGAAGGAGCTGGCGCGGGACATTCCGAAGGTGCGGGTGAAGGTCACCGCCTTTGAGCGGATCACCAAAGACGCCAAGCGCGGGGCCATCTCCAAGGAGGACGAGCGGAGGGCCAGGGACTACGTCCGGGACAAGCTCTATGAAGTCCTGCGCCGCAACGACATCTCCGTTGACGATTTCGAGTCCAGCGTATCATCCGAAAGGATATACTCCGTTCTGAACATCACCCGCACGGCTAAGCCACGGGGCCGTCCGAGAAAGACTGGCGGTGAGGACACGTGACAAACGAGGGATCCCTTTCGGAGCTCTGCGAGAAGAACCGAGGGCTCATACACAGCCTCGCCCTGAAGACAGCGAAATTGTTCAACTGCCTGGGCCGGGGCGGGTACGCAGAAGAGACGCTGTCGGAGCTGGACAGCGTTGGATGGTGGCGTTTATTGAATGTGTGCGCGGTGGCAAATACGACCCGGCCCAGGGGCCGCTGACGGCGTTTGTCGCGCCATTCATCGAGTCAGCCATGCGCCGATACATGGAGAGCAGCCTGGGCGCTCTCTCCCTGGACCCGCGCAGTATGGCCCTGGTTCGAAAGGTCAAGCGGCTTCGGAATGTGGACGGTCTTTCCGATTGTGTTAGATACACTAACGGCAGCATGGTAGTATGCATAATATTTCATTTCGGTATAGAATCACAGCCATGTACCCTGAACCGCGTACATGGCTGTGTCCGTTCCAATCTTGTCTAACAGTGTTTTTTGTAATTTTGATCTAAACCCGATTTACGACTAATCGATAAAAACCTCGCGCTGTTTTTTAAACGTTTTCATTCTTTTCCGCCAGGTACTCCACCACGCTGTGGGCGGCGACGTTGCCCTCGCCCACGGCCTTGGCGTACTGGTAGGGGCGGCCCGTGCAGTCCCCCGCGGCAAAGACACCGGGAAGGTTGGTGGCCATAGCCCTGTCCACGGCGATGTGGCCTTTTTCCGTTACAAGTCCGGGCAGGAGCGTGGAGAGGGCCACGGACTCCCGGAGGATGAAGACGCCGTCCACGGGGATCACATCGCCGGAGGCGGTGCGCACACCGGTGACGCGCTCATCGCCCAGGATGGCGGCGGGCGTCACACCCATCATCGTCACGTTCGTCAGATCCGCCCCGCAGTCCTTGTACCCGGCGAAGAGGACGGCGCTGCCGGAGAGGCCGGAGAGGTAGTCCGCCTCGTGCTCGAAGCGCCGGGAGCCCAGGACAATGGCGATCCTCCTGCCCCGGTAGAGCTCCCCGTCGCAGGTGGCGCAGTAGCTGACGCCCCGGCCCAGAAGCTCGCTCTCCCCCGGCAGTGTCTTCGTGTTGGCGGCCCCGGTGGTGAGGATCAGTGTTTTGGCCTCGTAAAAATCGTTATCCGCCATGACGGCAAAGCCGCGCCTCATGCGGCTGACGGAGTTGACCATCTGCTCCGTGATTTCGATGCCCATGGCGTCTAAATGCCTGAGATACGCCTCCCGGAGCTGCGCCCCGGTGACGTCGGGGAGGCCGGGGTAGTTGCGCACCAGCTCCGCCTTTCCCACCTTGGCGCTGAGTTCCCGGCTTCCGAACCAGATAAAGCTCTTGCCCAAGATCTTCAGATTCAGCGCCGCCGACACGCCCGCCGGGCCGGCGCCGATAATCGCCGCGTCATAGATCATGACAGCTCCCCCGTTCAGCCGTAGTAATACTGACCGATTCTCTCCGTCAGCTCGTCGTAGTCTAAAAGCCCCACGACCCGCTCCTTCAGTTCGCCGTTCATGACAAACATCACCGTGGGGACGGCGTCGATGTGGTTATCGGCGCCCAGGCGCGGGTAGGCGGAGGTGTTGACCTTCACGATGTTGACGAAGGGCAGCTCGGCGGCGATGTCCTCCAAGTACCTTGCCAGCACCTTGCAGGGGCCGCAGGAGTCGGAGAAGAAGTCCACGATGACAAAACCGTCCCGGTAGAGCTGGTCGTAATTATCGTAATTTGCGTAATTGATCATGCTGATCGCTCCTTATTTGAAAATATGGAAATTAAAGGGTAACTCCCTCTTTGAGCCTTTGGAGGGCCAGCAATTCCAGCCCGTCCATATAGTTCCCGCCCACCTCGTTGAGCAGATATTCCAGCGCCGGGTGGGCCTGACGGGCCTCGTCAGGGGTCTGGCCCCGGTCGGTAAAGCGACTGAGGTACGTCTCGTAGTCCTCCCGCGCGGGGGCTTTCCCACAGCGCTCCAGATCTGCCATCCCCAGGAGGGCGCACTGGAGTGAGAAGGTTCCGGCGTTGGCCATGCTCTCGCGGATAGCCCGGGCCGTCTCCTCGTCCAGATCCTCCGGGATGTGGAGATTTTTCTGGGTGAGGGCGTTGGCGAAGGCCACCTCGGTGGCGTCCAGTTCAAATTCCGAGGCGTTGATGATACCGCCCGCTAGGGCCGGATACGCCTCGTCGGCGGCCTCCTCCAGCTCCTCCTCAAACTGCTTTCCCCGGCAATAGGTCAGGATATCCGCACCGGTGCGAATGTAGGCAAGCCCACAGCGGGCGGCCAGCGCGTCGTCCGGCTCCGGCAGGCGCTCCCGGCGGACGGCCTCCACCGTCACGGTGACGCTCTGGCCCTTGACCGTCACCTCCCCGGTCTTCCCCACGGGCCAGCCCAGGAGGGCGTTTTCCAGCTCTTTGGAGAAAAGCCCCAATCCCGCCCGGAAGCTCACGTGCTCCCGATTGAAGCGGGGATTTTCGGACCGGCAGGTGACGGTCACCGTGTCGTGAGCGCCGATTTTCCCGGCATCCTCCGTCACGGCAAACCGGCGGAGGAAGTTTTCCAGGTCGCGCCTATACCGGGCCTCGTCGGCCTGAAGATGGGGCGTAAGCTCCGATAAGTCCACGCTCCAGGGGTCCCCGGCCCGCAAGAGCTTTGATTTCAGCGTCAGCTTTTCAGACATATGTACCTCCTGTTTTATACGGTTTTATACCGCGGCCATCTGGCGGAAGAGGGCGCTGTCGCGCCGGACGGCGCCTAAGTCGCCGCTGGCCTCCACCGTGCCGTTATTTAAAACCACAATGTTGTCCGCTTTTTCAATGAGCTTCATATCGTGACTGACCAGAATCACGGTTTTCCCTGCCATAGCGTCCCGCAGGCTCTCCAGAACCTTCTCCTCGTTCACCGCGTCGATACCGCTGGTGGCCTCGTCCATGATGAGGTAGTCGGGCCGTCGCAGTAAGATCCGCGCCGCCGCCAGCCGCTGGAGCTCGCCGCCGGAGAACTTGCCGTCAAACTTGCTCAGGGGCTCGTCAAGCCCCTAGGGCCGCGCGTTGATGAATCCGTCGGCCTGGGCGAGACGGGCGCACTCCATAATCTCCCCGTCCGTGACCTCCCGCGTAAGGCCGTAGATCAGGTTCTCCCGAACCGTTCCCTTCACCATCTGATCCCCCTGGAAGAGATAGCCCAGATGGGAGCGCCACTGACTGAGATCCACGGCGTCCAGCCTGTCGTCCCCCAGCCGGATCTGGCCGGAATCGGGGTCGGCAAACCGCTCTAAGAGCTTGATGACCGTGGATTTTCCGCTGCCGTTCTCCCCCACGATGGCCGTCACGCGCCCGGCAGGGATGGTGAAGCTCACGTCCCGCAGCACGTCCGCGCCCTCATTGTAGGCGAAGCTCACGTTTTCAAAGACGATGTCCTGGTTCTCCGCGGGGACGTTCTCCCCGCCCTCCAGCTTCTCGTCCTCCATCTCCGAGAGCCGCGCGATGGTGGAGCAGGAGCCGTGGGCCTGCTTTAAGAGCTGCCACACGGCGGTAATCATGAAGGTATTGGACATGAAGAGCATGAAGTAGTTATAGAGGTTCACCATCTGCACCTGCTTCATGGTTCCCGCCCGGACCATGGCCGTGGCGACGAGCAACAGAATGATCTCGTTTACGTACATGGAGAAGGAGCCGATGGGGCCCTGGAAGATGAAGCGGTTTTCCCGGCGCACGTCGGCCCGGTACTTCTCCTGGCTGGCCCGGACGCCCTTCTCGTACTCCTCGTCCTCGGTGCGGCAGGTCTTGATGTGCAGGAGGTTGGGCAGCCGCTCCCCGAAGAAGCTGGTGATGGCGGCGTAGGCCGCGTTGGTGATGCGCTCCATGGTGAACTGCATCTTGCCGCAGGCCCAGGAGGTCAAAATGGTGATGGGAATGGCCGACAGCATGATGAGGGACAGGGATTTGTAGAGCTTATACATCTTGGCGAAGTTGGTGTAGATGCCGTAGACGATGGACCAGAACTGGATGAGCACCGCTAAAGCGGCGTAGGCCCCCGCCGTGTCCTGAGTGACGCGGGAGACGAAGCGCTGGGGATCCTCCTTATCGTAGACCGACATGGGAAGGTGGATGAGCTTGCGCCAGACGGAGTGCTGGACGTTCCGGCGGGTCATCCGGGACGTCAGCTCATTGACGCTCCCCTGCAGGCCCTCAATAATTCCGTATAAGACGGTCATCACCAGATACCCCGCCAGCCAGCCGCCCTCGGTGACGGCGCCGGTCATGATGGCGGAGGTGTAGGGCACCAGCCTGGACTCCGCCTCCTTTACCCCGAAGCTGAGAATAAAGACGATAATCAGCATGACCCAGGGGATCTTCACCCTGCGGTAGAATTTGAAAAGCGCCTTCCAGGAGGACTTGGCGTCCATTTTGTTGTCTTTTTTGACTTCTTTACGCATTTTCGGCGCCCTCCTCCCCGCTCATGAGCTTTGTGTAGAAGGGGCTCACGTCCCGAAGCTCCTCGGGCGCACCCTCCGCCGTGACCTTACCGGCCTCCATGACCACCACATGGCCGGCGGCACGCACCAGCGTGGGCTGGTGGGCGATCATCACCACGGTGGCCTTCCCCTCCAGGGACTTTACTGCCTCGGCCACCTCCTGGGCGGACAGGAGGTCGAGGCTGGCGGTGGGTTCATCCAGAATAAGCACGTCCGCGCGGGTCAAAATGGCCCTGGCCACGGAGATCTTCTGCCGCTGGCCGCCGGAGAGCTTGGAGCCGAACTGCCCCACCTCATGCTCCAGGCCGTCGGGACAGCTCTTGATGAAGTCCTCCAGGCGCACAAGCCGCGCCGCCTCCAGGATCTCCCCGTCCGTCACCTCCCGGCGGATGCCGTAGGTGATGTTCTCCCGGATGGTGCCGGAGATCATGGGCGCTGCCTGCGGGACGTAGGCGATGCGGGCCCGCCAGGCGTCCAGGCTGGTCTCCGCGAGCTCCTGCCCGCCCACTAAAATTCTACCCTCAGAGGGATCATACACTCGCTCTAAGAGCTTCAGCGCCGTGGACTTGCCCGCCCCGCTGAAGCCCACCAGGGCCGTGGCCCGGTTTTTGGGGATGCTGAAGGTCACCCCGTCCAGGGCCTTTTTTTCGCCGTAGCTGAAGGACACGTTGTCAAAGAGGATGTCCCCGGCCTCCACGATGTCCCTGACGTAGGGCTCTACCCCCTCCTCCGGCTCGTAGAGCACCTCGGAGATACGGTTGAGCTGTCCCTGGATGGACTTCACCGACTCCCACTGGCCGCCAAGGCCAGAGGCAAAGTTGAGAAGCGTCCCGGCGTAGATATAGAAGGTATACCATCCGGCGGCGTCCACGCTGTGGTCATTTAGCAGCTTGATGCCCATGGTGATAATCACCACCTCCGGCAGGAGCCCCACCACAGTGGACACAACGCCACGGGCAAAATCGAGACCGATCACGTTCCTGTCGGCCTTGTAGCTGTCGTCGATGACCTTCTTGCCGCGCATGGCCTCGCTTTTTTGCATGTTGAAGGCCTTGACGATGGGGAGGCTCGCCACCAGCTCGCTCAAGTAATCCGTAAGCCCGGAGAGGCGGTACTTGGCAGAGTTCTGGAACCGCATGTTGAGCCGTCCGGCCACGAAGTTGATGAGCAGGAAGAGGGGCACGAACCCAAGGAGGATAAAGGACGCCCGCAGGCTGATGCCGCTCATCTCGTTGATGGTCAGGATCAGCATGTAGACCGAGGAGGCGATGCCCAGGATTACGTCGATGATAAAGGCGTTCAGGCTGTCCGCGTCCACGGTAATGCGGCTTAAGAGGGAGCTGGCGGAGACCTTGTCGTAGTAGGCTGGCTTCACGTCCAAAATCTTCCGCCACAGGGCGTTGCGCAGGTTCCTGTTGGTCTTGTAGCGGAAGATATGATTGAAGTAGAGCTCCACCTGCACCAGCACCGTGCTCAGAAGCTCCGCGCCGATGAACATGGAGACGGTTTTCACGCTCACGTCCCCGGTGAAGAAGTTGGCGTTGAGCTGGGGGATCTTCACCGCGAAAAGGGACCATATCGCCGTCAGGGCTATGTAGATGAGCAGGGTCCCGTAAGGGATGTGGGCCACCCGGCAGGTGTGGAAGAAGCGCCCCCAGATCCCCTGCTTTTGTACCGCGCCCGCGTCCACGGGGGCGGTCTTTGTTTTGACTGCCATTTGCGTCACTCCTTATTCTTCGGCGCGCTCACCCTCGGGCCCGCTTGATTTTTGAAATATATCTGTAGATGCTCTGGGGCGAGACGGCCAGAAGCTGGGCGCACCGGGCCACCGCCCCCTTGAGCTCAAAAACACCGTCGTCCATCAGGTCGCAGATCAGCTCCAGCCGCTCCTCCTGGGAGGCTCTGTCCGGCTCGATGCCCAGCTCCGCCACCGCCCGGTCGATGGCCTCTAAGGTGGGCTCGCCGCTCAGGGGTGCGCTTTCCAAAGGCTCCATCGCCTCGTCCTCCAGCTCCTCGTTGTCGAAATTCAGCATCTCCGCCGCCAGGGGCATCATCCGCATGAAGACGCCGCACCGGGTCACCAGACACAGCGCCCCTACAGCCTCCCCGTCCTCGCCGGGAAGGAGCAGGGCGGAGACCTTCAGCAGATTCCCGAACTCCGCGATCACCTGCCTGTTGAGGCACATCCCGCGGGCCCGCACCCGGCGCAGAGGGCAAACCTCCCGCAAAAATTCCCGCACCGCGTCCTGGTGGTCTTGCGGCATGTTGATGGCGGAAACAGCGGGGAGCTCCGAGTCCGTCAGATCGAACAGCGCCGTCTCAAAGGTGGAGCCAAGCGTCCCGGAGAGAAATTCCGTCATCTTCTGATATTGTTTCAGCTCACTGTGCATACCGTTCCCTCCCTCGTATAATAAGATTTGACAGGAATTTTGTAAGTGTTATCTGTCATTCACACCGGAAAAACCAGCAGGCAAAGGGATGCCCGTGGTACAATAGCTGTAGGACAGCAGGGACAAGTTCTTTTCCCTCCC
>CANQBA010000027.1 GCA_947589545.1 uncultured Oscillospiraceae bacterium
CGGGCGCCATAGATGAGTTCCCCGGGCATAAAGCCCCGGTTGCAGAAGCACAGCGCAAATGTCATTTTTTTCATATCGTTCAACCCCTTTTTAAATGTTATCCTAAAACCACAGCAATTTGGGCATTTTTGAGGCCGGAGAGGTTAGCGTCGGTAATATAGGCACCGTCTGCCAGATCTAATGCTTTGCCGTTAACGGTCATTTCTTTAACACCGTGCTGAACGTGTTCCGAATTTCTTACATGGATCGTGAGCCTGCATCCCCGGTAGTTCCGCTCCACGGTGAAGCCGTCCCAGCAGGAGGGGATGGAGGGATCGATGAGCAGGCCCTTCACAGTGGGCCGCACGCCCAGGAGGTATTGGGTGGACACCACGTCCATCCAGGCCGCTGTGCCGGTGACCTGTGAGACACAGCCCCAACCGAATTTTTCGTTGTCGCGGCCCAGGAGCGTAGAGCAGTAGGCATACGCTTCTGACCGATACCGTTCCACGCCTATCTTCTGTATCACCGAATGGGGCAGAAGCTGGCGGTAATAGTCCCAGGCCACGTTGCCCCGGCCCAAGAGGGCCTCCGCCATGATAGCCCAGCAGTTGGCCTGACAGAAGATGCCGCCGTTTTCGGAATACCCAGCCGGAAGACCGTTGACCATAGCAGACTCCTTGGAGGGCCAGCCGGGGTAGCCGGGGGTGTTCAGCAGAAGGCCGATGCCTGTGCCGAGCTCGGTCCTGGCGCTGTCCATAGCCTGGAGCTCCTGCTCACGCTCTCCGGCGCCGGCAATAACCATCCAGCTCTGCGCGTTGAGCCAGATCCGGGCGTGCTCCTGGGTGTGGCTCCCGATGGGATTCCCATTGTCGTCCAGCCCCCGGAGATACCAATCGCCGTCCCAGGCGACTTTGGCAAGGGCCTCCTTCTGCTGTTTTATCCTTGCGTTGAAGCGCCGTGCAAGCTCGGCGTCGCCTCGCATCTCCGCCAGTTCCGACATCTGCCGGAGGGCGTAGATGAGTTGCTGGGAGACCATGATGCTCTCGCCCTTCCCACGTCTTCCAAAGGGGCCAAGGTGATCGTTCCAATCGGAGAACAGGATGAGCGGCAGGCCGTGGGCGCCCATGTGCTTTTCGGTGAAGTCTATGCCCCGCAGAAGGTGCTCCCAGAGGGTGGCACTGCCGGTGTGGGAGATCATATCAGGAGCCAAAAACGGTATTTCACGGTCAAGGAGCGTGATGTCGCCCGTCTCGGCCACAATAGCGTATGCCAGATACACAAGCCACAGATGGTTGTCCGAGCGGGTGATGTCCTGGGCCGGGGCCCGCTCCTCCGGCCACATGATGTGGACCGGGTGGCCGTCCTCAAACTGCTGGGAGGCCAGGTAGCAGAGCATCTCAAAGGCCCACTCCGGCTTACGGTAAGCCTGCGCCAGCATATCCTGGGCGCTGTCCCGGAAGCCGATGCCGCGCACGCCGGAGGCGGAGGCACTGATGGAGCGGGAATATCGAGCGGTATGTACGCATTGGACGGGGTTCCATGTGTTGATCTGGCGCTGGGCGTCCTGGTCGGGAAGCTCACACTGGAAGACGGCTAAATGGTCGGACCACCATTTCCGGGACTTCTGAAGCTGGGCATCCACGGCGCCGGCCTCCCGCAGAGCCTCCAGTGCCGCCCTCGTCTGTGCGACCGTCTTTTCATAATCCACCATGGCGCCGGGGGTGACGCCCAGGAAGTAATGGACCGTTTTCTCCTGACCGGGGCCCAGCTCAAACTGCTTTCGGAGCGCCCCACAAGGTTCGCCGCCCTGGAGGTTGGTGTTGGAGAGCTTCCCCCGCTCAACCTCCACGGGATTCCGCTCGTCCCGGTAGTTCCCACAGAATACGTCCCGGTTACAGCAAAACGAATCCGGGGCGTCATCGGAGCCAAAGTACACCAGCGGCGAGTCCTCCTTGCGGGGGTGCATCCAGGCGGTGTAGGCGTAGGTGATGGCCCGGAGATCCTCATCATAGACGGCGCGGGTGTTCCACTTGAGGTAATAGCCCAGGTTGTGCTCCTCCTTGGAGAGATACTGGGACAACTCCACATAGGCGATCACATCGAACCGCAAAGATTTGCCGGTCTCATTTGTCAGATTCAGATCCCAGAGGAGCGCGTCATAGTCCTGGGCCATGAAGAGACGGAGGGTGGCCGTGAGGCCGTCTTTTTTTGCTGTGAACAGGGAGTAACCCGGCCCATGGGCGGCTATGCGCTCATCCACCGGTGTCTCCGAGGGGCGGAAGGTCGGGGACCAGACGGTCCCGTCCTCCATCCTGATGTAAATGGTAAATCCCGGTGAGTCGATGGGGAGGTTATAGAAACGGTAGCGGGTCACGCGGAAGGCGATGGGCGAGCGCCACCAGGTCATGCCACCGCCCGCCTGAGAGACGAAGGCGTGCATACGGCCATTGGACAGATAGTTGATCCAGGGAGCGGGGAGATCGAAGCGGTCAAAGCGGATCTCCCGGTCCGTGTCGTGGAAGCGGTAGAGAAGTTTTTCCATAATCAAGGTCCTTTCGTTAGCTTGTGTACCGGTTGATAAAGGCGATGAGCCGCTCCTCCCCTTCTCTCGCCTGCTTGTTCGTCCGAGCCAGGTTCAAAAAGCCGTGTGGGAGGTCCTCAGTGGGAATGTAAACCTCGTTGGCCACACCCAGCGCGGTCAGTTTTTCACCGCAGGCGCGCATGTCCTCGGGAAAACCGTCCTTGGGGCCGGCGTCAAAAAAGCACGGCGGCAGTTTTTCATTGAAGAACTCATAGGCATTGAAGCTCAGGGCCGCCTGAGAGCTCATGTCCGCCGTGCCCAGGAGATTCCCAATCATGACCTGCAAAGCCCAGTTGAACTGTGTGGTCCTGAAGGGCGCGTCGTCGATCACAAGGCACCTGATGGCCGCAGGGTCGATTTTCGGAGAGATCCCCACTCGCTGCCGGTACACGGGGGCCGTGAGCAGTACGCCATACTGTCCGCTGAGAATGGCGCCGGCAGAGGAGCCCATGACAGCCACATTTGTCATGTCCAGGCCGTACTCCGCCGCGTGATCTGAGAGGAAATCCACAGCCTCGGTCAGCTGGCTCAGTTGGTCGGGAAAGTGTCCATCCGGGGTGAGTACATAGTCCACATTTACAAAGTTGTGCCCCGCGTTGACAATGTCCTCAAAGAGAAAGTTTGCGTCGTCACCCGCTGCCATTGGATCTCCCATTGTCTTACTGCCTCCGAAAAAGCCGCCGCCGTGAGTATAGATCACCGTGGGCCGACGGATCGAAGTGTCAGACGTGGGGTAGGTGATGTCCAGATAGCTGTTCATAAAACGCTGGCCATAGCGGATCTCTGTGACCATGAGCTGTCCGTTTTCCTTGACTGTCCGCCTGGGCTCATGAAACGGCTCATAGGAGTTGAAGGCGGAACCTCTGTACAGTCCCATCTGGATGGCGCTGATGATCTTCTCGCAATGATCCACCGTCAAGGGGAGTTTGGAAAGAGCGGCCAGGTCAAGGCCGCCGGGGATACTGTTTTCAGCCATAAACACCTCTCCTTTTTTCAGTATTACTGGAAATAATTTTATCGCAGGCAGATATAAAAATATAGCATATAATTTTGTCTGCCTGATTGGTTATTTTTTTGGTTTTCTACATTAGTTGTGCAAAATGACAACCACCGATTCACATATCCATGTTCTTTTTACATGTCTGGTTGACTTGCACAAGAATTTATTTTTACCCAAAAATCAACCAATCCGCCAAACAAAAGAATACGGTTTTTTTATGATTTGCGGGTTGGTATAATGTTTTATAATTACTCCGGCAACTAAATAATTGACGGAGTAATGTGGCCATGTTTTGCGGTTGCCGCGCAGCGGCGAGTAAAAACGGCCTTAAAATCTATTATTAATGTGGCAAAATTTAATTGCCGCATTATTAACTTCAAGCCAGGTGAATACAGATGATCATTTATGCGCCAAGAATCAATGGCATTACAAATCCATTGGGCCATCTTTTGGTGAGCCCTACAGTTTCATGGAAGGTGTGTGATGCGGCAGGGAGTCGCCAAGTCTGGGCACAGGTGCAAATCTCTGACAGCGAATCATTCTCCAACATTCTCTGGCAGGTTCAGGGAGAAGACCTGGACAGCCTGGGTGCGGAAATCACAATGGAGCTCACTGCACGCACCCGATATTACGTTCGGATTGCCGTTACTTCTGACATCGGGGAGACAGCAGTCAGCGAGATTTTCTGGTTTGAGACCGGAAAGCTCGATGAACCTTGGATGGCCAACTGGATAGGCATTGAGGAGGAAAATATATATCCCGAGTTTGTAAAGGAATTTACGGTTAAAAAGGCTGTAACCAGGGCACGCCTCTATATCTGCGGGTTAGGCCTTTTTGAAGCTTATCTCAACGGCCAAAAGGCCGGAGAGGATCATCTCGCCCCTTTCAACAACGACTATCAGGAGCACTTTCAATACTGCACGTATGATGTGACTAATTCTTTGCAGGAAAACAATCAACTCACTGTCCTGCTGGGTAAGGGGTGGTATATGGGGCGCTATGGCCTTGTAGGGAAGGCCAATACAGACCGTCGATTCGCTCTCATTGCTGAACTTTATATTTGCTATGATGACGGTACAGAGGATGTTATTGTCACCGATAAAAGTTGGAGATACCGTGAAAGTCCCTGGGAGCTGACCGACATATATGATGGTGAAATTCAGAACTGGCAAAAGCCGATAAAGGGTCTTGAGCGTCCCGCCATTCCTGTTATCGTCCCCGGAAAGCTTATCGAGCGGTACTCTCCACCTCTGACGGAGCAAGACATTCTGCCTGTCAGAGAGGTCATACATACCCCTGCGGGGGAAACCGTGCTAGACTTTGGGCAAAACTTTGCCGGATTTGTCCGTTGTACACAGTTTGTCCCTGCCGGTGTGACCATGACATTGGAGTTTGGGGAGGTTCTTCAAAACGGCAGCTTCTATCACGATAATTACAGGAGTGCAAAAAGCCGATTTGTCTATCGATCCGGCGGTGCTTCGACCGCAGCCGAAGCTCATTTTACATTTTTCGGTTTCCGATATGTAAAAGTGACCGGCCTTGACACCGTCGATTCGACGCGCTTTTTTGGTGTGGTCCTTCACTCTCAGATGGATCGTACAGGCTGGTTGACAACCTCAAACGAAAAAATCAATCGGCTTCATGAGAACGCACTGTGGAGCTTAAAATCCAACTCAATAGATACCCCTACCGACTGTCCTCAGCGAGACGAACGGCTGGCCTGGAGCGGAGACGTTCAGGTGTTTGCTCACACGGCGGGGTATCTTATGGATATGCGGGCGTTTTACCGCAAATTTCTGCTGGATCTTCGCTCAGATCAAAAACGCAACGACGGCAAGGTCGCTGTTTTCCTGCCGAATGAGTTTCCCGGCCTTTGCGCCAGCGCATGGAGCGATATTGCTGCCTTTTTGCCGAATATGCTGTACCGATACTATGGCAGCAAGACTGTTTTGGCGGAACACTTCCCCATGATGCGCGACTGGGTAGACGCGGTGAGAAAAATGGACAGAAAGCGGGGAGAAAAACACCTCTGGGATTTTGGGTTCCAGTTTGGTGATTGGCTGGCTCTCGATGGGGCAACGGAGCAGAGCATGATCGGACGGACAGACAGCGGTTTTGTGTCCTCCTGCTATTATTACGCCTCCACGATGTGCGTGGCGCAGGCTGCCCGTGTCTTGGGATACAGTGAGGCCGAGGACTACGCACAGCTTGCCGTGGAGATTCGGCAGGCAATTCTCCGGGAGTACTTTACCGAGACGGGGCGGCTGGCTATAGATACCCAAACAGGTTATCTCCTGGCTTTGCGCTTTGGCATCTACAAAGACAGGAAGCGGATCGTGGATGGGCTTTTGGAGCGTATCCATCGTGACTGCAGACGTATCAAGGGTGGATTTTTGGGAGCCACCGCCATGAATACGGTCCTTGGCGACCAAGGGCTCACGGAACTTGCTTACGATTTTTTGCTCTTTGAAGGTTTTCCCGGCTGGTTGTATGCCGTGAATTTAGGGGCCACCACTATCTGGGAGCGCTGGAACTCGCTTCTGCCGGATGGAACCGTCAGCGGTACGGGAATGAACAGCTTCAATCACTATGCTTACGGCTCCGTGGTGGAATTCCTCTACAGGCACAGTGCCGGCATCCAGCCAATGGCGGCGGGATTTCGTAGGATACGGCTTGCTCCAAAGCCGGATTATCGTCTCAGAACCTTGGAATGCCGGTATGATTCTGCCTCCGGTTTGTATGTGAGTAGATGGGACATTCAGGATGATGGCGCACTGCACTTTCAATTTGAGATCCCGTTTGGGTGTGAAGCGGTCATCTCACTTCCTGAGCAGGAGGAATTTACCGTTTCTTCAGGGCGTTACGATTTTACTGTCAGGACGCAAAAGGATTACCGGCACATCTATACAGCCGATACGCCAATAGAAACTCTCATCAACGACGCGCGGGCAGCGGCAATTATAGAAAAGTATTTACCTGGTTTTATCGGAGGGCTGAATCGAAACGATATTGAGGCCATGAATGAATCTCTTGCGGGCGCTCGCCGGCAGGCGTTTTTTTTCCGGCGCCCAAAAGAACCGTTTGATCGGATCATTCAAGAAATATCCGAGCTTATGTAAAAGCTGTTTATCTTAAAAAATCAGATAGCATTTGAAAAGCCGCTTTGCCCGCGAGAAGGCCGCAGCAGCAAGAAGAAGGCACCGCAGATGATCCTCTGCGGCGCCTTTCATTTTACAACATTTACGGCTTATATTATTGCGTTGAGCTGCTTACCTTTTGCTTTATGAACGCGATCATCCTGTTATATGCATCTTTTGCAGTTTCATCCACTCTCTCGTTCGCCACAAAGCAATGTGGCATCTCAATATTCACCTCAGCCAGTGGATCTATGAGTTCGTGTTCAACGCCAGCTTTTTCAAGCGCTGTGTCCATTTCACGCATATCAACATAGTATTCACTTCCCAAGAGAACCGATGGAATATAATCTTCAGTGATCCACATTATATTGTTATACTTTTTGACTTCTTCCTTGCTAAGAAAAATAGAACCTTTTACGTAATTCCCAACCAGAATCTTTGTTTCAATTGAAAATTTATCATAAACCAAAGGCGCATCGTCAATGACTAATGCTTTCACCTGTTCCGATTTCAAAGCCGGATCAATGCCCAACAATGCCGCATAGTCAGGGTTCGTTATCACACTTCCAATCTGGCTTGTGATGATCGCCCCCGCGGAAGATCCCATGATAACGATTTGATCCATATTCAGATGGTATTCTTCCGCATGATCCATTAGAAACAGGAAAGCCTCATTAGCTTGTATGACTGGGGTCGGAAAGCGGTATTCAGGTACTAGCGCATAGTCGATATTCACAAGGTTAAATCCTTCTGAGCAAATATCATCGAGCAGCGCCGTTGCGTCTGTCTCTGCCAGAGGATCACCGTCACACTTACTGCCGCCAAAAAAACCGCCTCCGTGAAAATAGATAACAGTCGGTCACTGTATATCAACATTCTCATCGGGATAAGTTATGTCCAAAAAACTGTTTGGATAATCATCCGAGTAACGGATCTCGGTAATAATAAACTGTCCATTGTCCTTTGTTGTCCGCATAGGCTCACGCAAAGGCTCATAGGAGTTTTTCGTGTTGACCGTTCCTTTTGACAGAGTTTGAATTGTCCCGACAATTATCTGTGTATGAGTCATGAGTAGAAAAAATAGTCCAATTGCGAGAGCAACGATCACGATAAGCGTAATAAACAGGCCTTTCAGCAGCCTATGCTTCTTATTTGCCTTCATTGTATCCATTAGATTCTTCACCTTCGCGCATTACAAGTAACGCTCTGCCCTTGTAAGTCTTTATGGTTCTGTCGAAATAGTTTTCCTCAGATTTCGGATCGGCGCTTCCAAAGCCCAGTATCTCCACATCATTTTCTATATGGACGTCCATATCCGCATCAGGGTTCAGAAGTCCGCTTTCATCCACGACACTTATCTCGATTATGCCGCGGCCCTTTCTCTCCCACTTGATATGTACGTCATAGGAGGCGGTCATAAGGGCGTCCTTGCCAGTCTCTACATGATTTCGGCGGCTGACGGCAGTGAGAGTTCCGGGGGCGTAAACCGTCTCAAAAACTGCCTTGCACTTTGTAGGTGTTTTAATATCAACGCTCCTGCCGTTATAGAAAAGCTCCACCTCGTCGGCATTGGAGTACACCTCCACAGCTATCGGCTTTCCCTCAAAGCCTCTCCAGTTCCAGCTGCGAATGGCATCAGACCAGCCCCAGCGGGTGGGGGATTGCTTTTCGCCAAAATGCATTGGATCCTGGACGCAAATGTAGGGCGCCATTCGGAGTCCCCAGACGATTTCCCGCCAATAGGAGATGGGCCGCCGGTCACCGATCAGGTCAAAGTCACCACAGTTGGCTGTCTTCCATGGGTAGGCGCCATACAGGTCAAAATCCGATGTCTCACCGTAATGGTGTTGCCCTACACCGGCCTCGCCGATATAGTCCCAGACAGACCATCCGAAATCGCCAATGACCTGGGGCAGCTTTTCACACAGAGCCCAGTTGTCATATAACGCCGCTGGGTAGCTTTCCGATCCAATGATGATACGGCCTGGATAGCTTTCAATGTCAGTGCTGTAGCGATAGGGAGCATAGTTATACCCTGCTGCGTCCAGATAACTGAACGCTTCCTCCAGGGGAGAGCCAACTTCTTTTGTCGCCATTAATCGGATAAGCTCCGTCATGTTACCGTTCATGATCGTGTTGATATCCGCCCCGGCCCGCACCGCCAGCTCAGGAAGACGGTCAATGACAGAGAGCGCGATATTGACGCAGTTCGTGACATATCTCGAAGGGTCCAGGCTTCTGAGCTTGTCCGCGATTCTTCTTCCGTACTGGGTTTCGAACTTATTGCTGACTTCGCAGATCTCATTTCCTATTGAATAAAATATTACAGACGGGTGATTAAAGGAGGTTTGGACCATTGCTTCGCAGTCTGCCTCCCAATGACTTGTAAACCATGCGGAATAGTCAAAGTCCACTTTGGGTTGGGTCCATGCGTCGCATAATTCGTTCATCACCAGCATCCCCACCTCGTCACAAATCTCTAACAAGGTCTTGCTGGCGGGGCAGTGTGCGCAGCGGACAGCGTTATATCCGGCCTCCTTCAACTTTCGAATCCGTCTTTCCTCCAGGGACCGATGTTCCACAGCCCCCACAACGCCGTGGTCATGATGGACGCATCCGCCCCGAAGTTTCACTGTTTCCCCGTTGATTCGCAGACCATGCTTAGAGTCAAGACTCAATGTGCATACACCAAAGCGTGTGATTTCATGATCCAGGCCCACGAGGTCCGTTTTGCAGACATATAGTTCGGGAGTGTCGAGGCTCCACAGCCGGGGCCGCTCTAACTCTATGCGCGCTGTCACCGTCTTTTCCTCACCGGGCAGAAGTGTAACTGGGACGCTGACCTCCGAATCCTCTATTTCGTGGCGCAGGACTAAGTCCGAAACCTTGTTCTCCCTGTTGAAGAGGGTTGTCTCCACTCGAAGAACAGCGATATTACTGTCCGCTTGAATGGTCGATATCCGCACGCCATTTGGTGCGATATGTATCTGCCCGGAACTCAAAAGATAAACGTCCCGGTAAATACCTGTCCCTGTGTACCAACGGCTGGAGGGGACTCCGTTGCGGACAAGCACCTTAACCGTATTTTTTCCTTGGCGAAGGTATGGTGTGATATGGACAGTAAAAGACGTATAACCGTTTATATGCTGTGCCGCCAGCGTACCGTTTATATAAACTGCCGTATTCATGTAGACGCCGTCAAATTCCAGGAATATCTCCTCGGATGCATCCTTTACCTCGAAATCCTTCATATAATGCACCGTTCGATAAGGATAATAGCCTGTGGCATTTCCCGTGGGATTGTGCGGATCTCGTTTCTGCGCAATCATGGCGTCGTGGGGCAGCTTTACCGATTTCGGTTCCGGTGTCCCACTCACGGTGTTTTCCAGGGATGTACCGCCGCTGGCATAAAACACCCAGCCATCATTAAACAATTCCCGTTTCATCTCTGTACTCCTTTATAATGTGGTATTGTTTCTATTATACGTCCATTTTACAACCAGCCTATAAATAAAAATAGCCCGTTTTTTTACGGGCTGAGTTGGTTATGTTTTGTTTTTCAATATTGCATTGTATAAGATGACGAAGGAGGCAGGTGGTTACCCTGGAACTCTGTTTAGTTTCCGATACTGAGTAGGCGTTACGCCGTATACCTTCTTAAAGCTGTGTATGAATTGGGAACTATCTTGGTATCCAATGGCGTCGCAAATCTCATTCAATTGAAGCTGCGTATCTGTCAAAAGCCTCGCTGCCTGCCTGAGTTTGAATTCCTTAAGTGTTTGTGACAGCGACTTTCCTGTTTGTTGACGGATATAGTGGCTCAGATAAGATTGGTTGAAATGGAATCGTTCCGCCAGCGAATGGAGGGTGACAGTCCGATAGTTTTCAAATACATAATTCATGATTTCCATTACCTGCACGTTTTTGACAGCAAAGGGTATCAGGTGCTGGAGCGTATCCCGGTAGTTTTGCATGATATATGTCATTAGAGTCCGAAACATAAGAATCATTATCTGTTCACTGAACGAACGCTCATTTTCCTGTTGATCATAGAGAGCAAGCAATGTATCATGAATGTATTCGTCATCGCCGTATTGAAAGCCCAGCGGGTGCTGAAAGACCGGGAGACCAGGTATCTCCATATGCGAGAACTCAGTGGAACGGATTTTAATGGTCAGACATACACAGTCTGGAGATGGTTGCAGGTAGTGCTCTACATATGCGGGTATAATCGCACAGCTCCCCGTATCATGAATATAGGGATAATCTCCTACCAAATGACTGCATTTTCCATTCAGTATAAATGCACATTCAACGAAATTGTGTTTATGAGCAGGAATATCGATATACCGCAGCAGCTTTTCAACCTCGATAACTTTTTCGGCCTTAAAGAAGCCTTCTTCAGTCAGTATTCCGCTATAGGCGCGGTGAAAATTCTGCCTGATTTCCTGTTGTCGTGTCAGGGCAGATGGTGCGGTGAGCTGACTCAGGTCTGTCGGTGCGGTTCGCATAACATATAACATTTGCGCATAATCCATTGTGGCACCGTACTTGGACATATAATCGAACCCAACGCGCTCACTGGAATCCAATTCTAACAGGCTCTGAAACAGTTCCTTGCGTCCCATGAAGAGCTCCCCCTTATCGCGTCCAAAATTGTATCCATTTATACGATATACAAATCAGGCCCAAAAGTCAACACAGTTTTCTGTGAAAACATATATCATATTTGCGAATTAGGGAACTCGGTTCAGCCCTTTCAGCATCCTTTTACTTTACCCTTGCTCATGACATGGGTTATCTAAGATGCTCCCTCTTATCCGAAAGCGTCCAGCCTCTCACGCATAAATGCAGTTCTGCCAAACCGGTTTTTGAGGCCATCGCTCACGATTGCAGAATATCTTTCAGCCACTTGCCTATGTAAGCTTCTCCGTCACGGGCCATGACTTCCTGCTCCGGGGATTTGCTGGCTGCTCCTGCTGGCAGCGAATCATACTCTGGATTGTTCTCCTCCAAAAAGCCATGAATTGAGTCATCGTATTTTTTCGTCTCAGTAACAACACCCGCCTTTCGAAGAGAAGCTTCATACTCCAGAGAACCATCGCTAATAGGGTCGTTGTCTGCCAACACAAAGAGAGTCGGCGGTAGGCTGGCCTGCAAATTTTCGGGAAGATCATCATAGCTGTCTACTACCCCGCCTACAAAGGTGTAGCAAAGCGCTTGAGCTGCGAGGTCTATACCTTCTTTTTCCAAAGCAAGCGTAGCCATGGCAGCGTGATAGCCTCCGGCGGAATAGCCCAACAGCACCGCTTTATGTGGGTCTATGTGGTATTCTTCCGCGTGTTCCAGAAAATACTTCACTGTGTCTACTACTTCCTGCGTACCATACTCGATAGTGATGCCATCCACCGCCAACTTATAGTTCACGGAGACGATCACGGCGTTCCAGTCATTGGACAGGCGCAGCGATTGGCTATCCAAAGTGTCGGCATCTCCGGCAATAAAGGCCCCTCCGTGGAGGTTAAATACCACCGGGAGATTATCTCCCTCCTCTGGCAAGTAGAGATTAACATCCACGAAGTCAAGACCCTGCCTGGGGACGTAGAAGTGTATTCCCAGCAGCTCATCATCGGATTTCACCATAGCCGCTTGGTTGTCGGCTCTGTCCTCCATTCCCTTTTTTAACTGGTAGAAAATGAACAGCACAACGCCAACCATTAACAAGACGATAACGAGCAAAACAATACCCACGATTTTCAGAATCTTTCTTCTCTTCTTTTTTGTATCGCTCATACTTCTTGTTACTCCAACAGATTTGTCCCGAAGGTGTTGACCTCACCGTTTACCGCGTCGTATATCCATTCGCACACGCTCTTTTCGTTGCCAAGTTTATCGAATACATTGGACGAGATGATGGTGTGCTGGGTGTTGTGAGTCTCCGGGTCCTCATTGAAGCTCCAGATGTAGATGCCAACTCCGGGGATGTTTTCCCTGAGACCGCGCACCATGTCACCGAGGTCTTTTTCAAATTGATCGCCGAGTTCTTTTGTCTTATCCATCCTGCCGCTCTCGATATAGGACTGATACTGCTGCAGGGTATCGTCCCGGTAAGAGCAGTCAAACAAGATCTTCACGCTGTCCCCGCGCTTATTATAAAGTGCCGTCAGGCTGTCCAGTACAATATTATTCGTCGTCAACCGGTCAGAGATCTCCTTCGGCGACCGCCAGAGATTCGCGGCGGAGTCGTGCCAGCCGTCATAGAGGAGCAGGGAGCTGTCCACACACACCGTAACATTTTGAGCCGAGGGGAAACGGCTGATCACGTCATCCGCCAGAAGCGATGTGGCAAACCCGCCCGCGGAGAACCCGGTCACAAGCAGCGTGTCCGGTTCGCCCACAAATTTCATGATCTCATTCAGGTACGCGGAATAGTTGTTGTAGCCATTGTGGTAGACGACAGTATCCTTACCGTTTTTTGTGTAGTGGTATTCACCCGTCCCGGTATGGAAATCCCCGGAGGCATAAGGAATGACGATAAAAGTCCAGTCCTTGAACGGGTTTTCGTCCGCCGTGCTGCCGATGCCGCCTTGCGCGACAAAATCCTGACCGAGCATATTGGTGGCAAAGAACTTTGTGCCGCCCTCGCTTGTCTCACCCGTGATGCTCACGCCGCCGCCGAAGAAATAGACGACGACCTTGTTCGCCGTGCCCTTACGGAAGATCCCGTGCCACTCGCTGCCGTCCGACGACTTCGCTTCCGATACGGGGACACTGTACCATTTCCCAATCTCAGGCTCCCCCGTGAGTTCGGGGAAAGACTTGAGAAATGTCGTCTTTATAAAGATGAAAAGAGCCACTCCCAAAACTAATATCGCTATCGCGACGATAATAAGGGCTTTAACCCACCAGCGTTTTCTTTTTGTTGCTGTTTGATTCATAGTTCTTTTTCACCGATCCTTCTCAACGTCTTGCCAGTTGCTATTATGCAGTATTTCGGCATCCTCCCCGAGAAATACCGTACCTGCTTCCTCATTGCCTTGGAGGTAATAGAGCATCCAGGCGGTCATATAGCCGTCGGAACGCATCAGCATTTGCTCATGCTCAGCGCCTACGGCTCTCGCGCGGACCTTGGGGATGTCATCGGAGATGCTGTCGTAATTCGCAATGAGCGAAGACAGGGGCGCTACTCCGCCGAAGCCGGTTTCCGGGTCTGTGCCGGAATCGTCCGATTTCCCGGTCCCGGCCACCATGAAATAAGGGATCGTAATTTTGGAGGCATCATATTCCCAGCCCATGTTTTTCGCAAGCGTCGGATAGGCCGCGCTGCCGGTGAATATGGTCTTATAGCGGCTGCCGTTCTCGAAATTTGTGACAGCGCAGATGGCTCCGGCGCCGCCCTGGGAATAGCCGACGATACCGATGTTTTCGGTGTCGATTTTCCCATAGAGGACGCTGCCACTGTCCAGGGAGAGCATATAGTCCAGTGTAATGGAGGCGGTCTGGCCGTTCCCGGTCTGGGGGTCCTCGTTGCCAACGACGATGAAGCCCCAGGTAGCAAGGCGCTCAAAGAAGGGCTCGTAGGAGGATGCCGGCGTACCGCTGGCGTTCACCACCATGACCATGGGCCAAAGCCCGTCGCTGCTCTCCAGCTCTTTTGGATACCACACTCTTACTTTTCCAATCGACGCATTGTCGGAGGGGAATTCAGTATAACCGACCTGGCTGCCGCCGGTCTGAGAATACTTCATCTCCAACAGCGCGTCGGATCGGAAAGCCTCATAGTAGCCTTCCACGATCTCCGTATTGCCCGACAGTCCAAGCTTTGACTTGAGATAGAAAAATCCGGCAACCAGGGCCACGGCTATGACCAGGACGATCACAAGTATCACGATCAGTATCTTTTTCATTTTGTACTCCCGCTTCCTTGACAAAGGCAGTTAAATGTATATTTTCCACCGGGCAATGTGGCCGTTTTGCCGTCAGGCAAGGTCAGGTGTGCCGTGGTGTTTTTGGGGATTTCGCAGGAATAAAGTATTTTAGCGCCGTCCCACTCCCACCGGGAGCGAATCACGCCGTATCTCGTCTTGTAAGACCCCTCGGCCCAGGTGAGAGAACCGCCAACAACGGGCTTCAGTTCAAACTCCCGGAATCCCGGCGCGTCAAAGGTCGGGCGGATACCCGCCACATACTCAAAGAGGAACTGGCAGACCGCGCCGAAGGAATAGTGGTTGAAGCTGTCCCGGAACACATCCATGCCGTCCCAGTTCTCCAGCATGGTGGTGGCCCCCAGGGTGATGGGGTGGAGCCAACCTGGGGCGGTTGTCTGCTCCAGGATTCGGAACGCCTCGTCCACAAGGCCGTTGTCCACCAGCGTGGGCAGCAGATAGACCGTAGAGAGAAATCCGGTATTCAGGTGGTCATTCGCGGCCGCCAATTCCTTTTTGAGCTGCCCGATCACCAGCGGCTTCTTTTCCTCGCTGACCAACTCCAGCGCCAGCGCGCGAACATACGCCGCCTGATGACCTCTTTGGATTTCTCCGTTGTCGCCTATGAGGTACTTGTCATAGGCGGCTTTGATTTTATCGGACAGCGCGGCGTAATGCTCCGCGTCCTCAGTCTTACCGAGGATACGGGCCATGTGCGCCAGATTGTCGCAGCTCCGCTTGGTATAGGCCGTGGCCACCTCCGGCTTACCGTACTTCGCCATGAATGTGACAAAATCCGCCGCTGTGCCCCCCTTGGCGAACAGCTCAATGACCTCCGGCGCGGGCGGCAGCGGTTCGTTCCACTCTCCGTAATGAAAGCGGGTGTCGTATATGTAGTCCCCGTCGCCGTTTTTGTACCAGGGCTTGTCCGCGTAGAGCGGGTTTTTCTCCCCCATACAGCGCAGGGAGTATTCTACCCACCGCTTGGCGGTGTCGTAATGCTCCTCTATGATCTCCCGGTCACCGTACATCAGGTACATCTGATAGGGAATCCAAACAGAGGAATCGCCCCAGCCCACACTGTCCTCTCCGATATTGCCGTCGCCAGTGGGGCCGGCCAGGGCCATGGCGGGATCAGCCGCCTGAACGTGCCTCAGCTCCTCCGGGTTATGGACACTGGAGGTGGACGGGAAGGTGATCCCCACCTTGCCGCTGGCGTATTGCTCGATGGTCTGATCCTTCAGCCATTTCTTAAAAAATCGCTCAACGTCCATGAAGTACGCCGCCGTCCGGCAGTAAATCATGGCGTCGCCCGTCCAGGCGTTGCGTTCACGGGTCGGACAGTCTACCGGAACGTCGAGGAAATTCCCCTTTTGGCTCCACCGGGCGTTTTTCACCAGTTTATTAATAAGCTCATTGGAGCAATTAAAGTCGCCGGTTTCCTCCATATCGGAATAGACGGCGACAGCTTCAAAATCCGCATCCTCGATGCCCTCAACCAGCGCGTAACGGAAACCGAACACCGCAAAATGGGGTTTGTATTCCTCGACTTCACACCCTTTGCATATATAGGTGATCTCCTGAAAGGGGCGCCTACCGCCGTCGCAGTTGACGGTGGAGAATTTTCCGTCAGGGTCAAAGCCCTCGCCGTGCTTCAGGTGTACCGTCTGTCCGGGTTTCGTGTGGCGGAGCGTCATTTTTATAAAGCCGGCGATGTTCTGACCAAAGTCGATGATCAGATTTCCGGCGCTGTCCCGCATGGGCTTGCCGGGGAAGCGCTCCTTTTCGCGGACGGGGACGCCTTGGCTTTCGATGAGCCGACCCTCGGTATGCTCGGCGCAGACAGCGGCAGGCTGCCAGCCCTCCGGCTCCCTCCGGGCATCATAGATCTCGCCCGCTTGCAGATCTGTCCTGACGACAGGACCGGTAGCCGCGTCAAAAGTCTCATCGGTGACAATGACATCCGAGCCGCCATCCGCGTAGGCCAGCGTCAGCTCACCCCAGAGGGCCAGAGCATAGCCAAAGTTGTTGTTCCACCGCCACCAGCCGTCGCCCACGGTAACGCGCAGCTCGTTTTCGCCCTCGCGCAGGTTGGCGGCCACGTCGTATCTCTGCACTTGGATGCGGTGATAGTAGCTGGTGAAGCCGGGGGTAAATTTGTCTTCCGTGACCGGCTGGCCGTTCAGCTCCGCCTCGTAGATACCGTGAGCGGTGAGGCGCAGGACGGCTTTTATCAGCCCCCGCCTCACTCGAAATCTCTTGCGAAACACAGGAACCAGCCGCGTTTCCCGATTATCGTCGGGATGGTATATCCACTGTGCCATTATGAAAGCTCCTTTGTGTGCAGGTACAGAACAGGCTCCAACCCTCTGGCTGTTTCAAGAAAAGCAGAGTTTGTCATTTCACCCAACCTTATTCTGCATTGTCATAACACGCCACTGCCCGCTCATAGCCCACGCCATCCGGCAAAAAGCCGTTCGCGAAATTGTTGTCACGGAAGGTGACCGGGTACAGTGTGGACGGTGCGCATCCTGTTTCCACCCAGTCCTTCAGCGCCAAAAGCGCCAGATGCCTGCTGTCCTTGGGTGTGGCGGGCAGACCCACGCCCACATCCTGAAGCCCCGGCCCGCCCGATGTATGGGCCATGCCCGGAATGAGGAACAGTCGGAAGAAGTCGGACACATCCCCCATGGCTTGGCGCACCTGCTCATAGTAGCGCACCGAGCTCGTGTATGGGATGATGGGGTCTGCCGTGCCGTGCAACAGCAGCAGCTTGCCCCCGCGGGCTCGAAAAGCGGTCAGATCGACTTTCGTTGCGTTCAGATGCTCGTCCAGTGCGGCATGGACGGTTTGCGCGTCTCTATGGAAATCAAAGGTGGAAAAATCAAAGTCTGCCCCCAGCACCCAGCGGAACAGGTAAAACATATCGTGGTCAAAGCTCTGTGCGCAGCGGTAGGCAAGGCCCATATCACAGGCTTCGCTTCCGGGCACCATGGTGGCCTCATACAGCGGTTGGCCTGTCACCGGGTCTGCGACCGGCTGATACAGCTCCATCAGCCCACGGCTCTGCGCCGGGGTAAGCCCCGCTTTTTCCAAAAGCCGCTCTGTGACCTTGATGGTGTGCGGGTGATAGAAAAAGGGATCATCCCCCTGCCGCCCGCCCTGCGCGCCGTACTCGGCCAAATACAGCCGGGTAAGCGTGTCGGCGTCCTCCTGCGAAAATAAACCAGCCTGCCCCCTGTTCACGGCAAGCCAGTCGTGCAAAAAGGCCAGATGCAGATTTACACGGTCAAATGCCGGGGTGATGGCAAGGATGCCGTCATAGTCCTCCGGGTATCGCTGCGCAGAGCTGAGTGCCTGCTGACCCCCGGTGGAGCTGCCGGTGAAATAGCTGTGCGCCGGCTGGCGGCCAAAGCAGCTTTCCACTACCGCTTTGGCGGCAACCGCCATCAGATGTGTCGCCCGATGGCCAAAGTCTTTCCACACCGCAGGGTTGCCGATGCCGCAGTCCGGCCCGGCAGATGTGCCAAGGTCGGTGTTGGCAACGGCAAAGCCAAGACGAAGCGGCGATATCATCATAAAGGACAGCAGCATCCCTGCCGCACCGCCGTTGCCAACGCAGAGCAGATCGCCGTTCCAGTTTTTGGCGGGCAGCCAGATAAGTACCCGGATATTGCTGCCCGGCTCTGGGCGGCAGGACAACTCCACCTCTATGTGCGCCGGTGCGTCGCCAAAGGGCAAGCCCGGAATCTCGGCAGGCTTTCCCTCGCCAACATAGGACACATTTGTAAGCGTTGTATTCGGCAGGCGCGTTGCCCATATCCGCCGCTCCTGTTCATTTCTATCCATGGCGATCCCCCTCGTTGTTGATTCAGCTTCTCCCCGATACAGCAACCAGCCGCGTTTCCCGATTGTCGTCGGGATGGTATATCCACTGTGCCATTATGAAAGCTCCTTCGACGAAGCCAATACCCTCCCGGCGCACTTCTCCAAGTCAGCGCGGGTGATCTCACCGCTTGTAATGCCCGCCAGGATGCCGTCTACATCCTCCTTGGAGCCGGCCATGATAAGGTCGTTCCCGGCTTTGACACACTGCGCCGGGCTGCTGGCTCCGTGAACGCCCAGGTTGAATTTGTCGTTGGTCGTGCCCCAGTCGGTCATAACGATCCCTTCAAAGCCCCACTCGTCACGAAGAATGTCCGTCAGCAAATCGCGGCGGTTGGCGGTATGGACACCGTTCAGGAGGTTGTAGGAGGTCATCAGGGCTTTGGGGGCGGCTTCCTTGACGCAGATCTCAAAGCCTTTCAGGTAGATCTCCCGCAGCGCCCGCTGGGACACCACGCTGTTGGAGCCGAAGCGGTTCGTCTCCTGATTGTTGCACGCAAAGTGCTTGATAGTGACAGCGCATTTTTCGTGCTTTTGTACGCCCTGGGTCATGGCGGCAGCGGTTCTGCCGGAGATCAGCGGGTCCTCGGAGTAGTATTCAAAATTACGTCCGCACAGGGGGCTGCGGTGGATATTCAGCGCGGGTGCAAGCCAGACGTTTGCGCCGAACAGCTCCATTTCCTCTCCCACAATGCTCCCGCACGTCTCAGGGACCGAGGGATTCCAGCTCTGTGCCAGCGCCGTACCGATGGGGATAGCCGAGGCGTAGTGATAGAGCGCCCGGTATTTCTTGGCCTTTTCCTCGTTTTGAGCCAGCTTCATGCGGATGAGCTGTTGGATCTCAGGCGGGAGAATGTTCATGAGACTGCCAAAGGCATCGGAGTCAAGGCCGTCCTGTCCGGCCTCGGTTTCCACATATTTTGTGGCCAGGCGAAGTCCCGCAGGGCCGTCAGCCATGATGATGGCACCATAGCCGCGTTCCGTCACGATGGACGCGGTTTCGCCTGCTCCACCGGCAAGCCGGGTCGCGGAATTACCGATGATCGCGGCCATTCCCGCGGCTTCGCTGTGCTTTCCGACACAGACCGAGGCAAGCTCCCTGTCGCTGAAGTCGGACAGATCGGGGTAGGCGAGTTCTCTCGCCGCGGCTTTGCCCCGGTTATAATGTCCGATCCCCTTTAGCTCCGTTGCCTTCACAAGAATGACCGGCAGATCGTCGGGACGTTCCCGGCTAAGTTTCGGTTCCCAATCCGCAAAGCCGGCCTCGCCGCCGGAATGGCTCAGGCTCTCCGTGACCACATCGCCGTCCAGGGACACGATGCCCACCGGAGTGCCGCCGAGCCCGATCACATACTCTCCCTTTTCAAGAAGCCAGGAATCCGTCTGCGTATCCCAGCTTGCCATATTCTCAACGGGGAGCGTGAGGGTGAGGGCCTCGCTTTCGCCGGGGCGGAGCTTCCGGGTCTTGGCATAAGCGCCAAGCTCCTTGACGGGCTTTCCGAGCCTTCCTTGGGGGGCGGAGTAGTATAGCTGTACCGTCTCCTTCCCGTCATAGCGCCCGGTATTTTTCACAGTGGCCTTTATGACCACAGTATTGCCGCGGACTTCAAAGCTGTCCGCTTTGATCTCAAAATCCGTGTACCCAAGGCCGAAGCCGAAAGGAAAGATGGGGCTTGTTCCCGCCGCGTCAAAATAGCGGTAACCCACATAGATCCCCTCGCGGTAGCGGGTGTCGTCGCGCATAGCAAAATCCCCGATGGTGGGATAATCCTCCGCTCTGGCCCAGGTGGTGGTCAGCTTGCCGGAGGGATAGGCTTTGCCCAGAAGCACATCGGCAAAGGCGTCGCCGGTGACGGAACCGAGCTGGCTCAGTAAAAGGACGTTCCGGGTCTTGTCCAGCACGGGGCTTAAATCCACGGGGCCGCCCACATTCAGGACCAGCATGAATTTCTCGTATCTTTCTGCGCAAAGGAGAATATCTCTGACCTCATCTTCGCTCAAGAGAAGGTCGCCCTCTGTTCCGGGCCGGTCAGCGCCCTCGCCGGAGTTGCGGGCAAGGACGTAAACACAAGCCTCGCCCTCTCCGTCGATGGGCAGATCATAGTGGGGTTCGGGCGGAGTCCTGCCCATGCCCACAAGAAAGACGGATTTCCCTTGGGCTTTCGCCTCGGCAGCAATCCCCTCGTAAAAGCCCTTGATCCCGGCGTCCTTCGCCGCCCTATAGCCGTCCATCCACGCTTTTGTCGTGACGGTGAAGCCGGCGTTTTCAAGCCCTTCCTCCACCGTGACGTAGTGCCGGACGTTCACATCGCCGGAGCCGGTGCCGCCTTTAATGGTTTCTCTTGCGCCGGAGCCGTAGAGCGCGATCTTGCAGGGTCCATCCAGCGGGAAATCGCCGTTTTTCTTCAAAAGTACCATGCACTCCGGCGCCAGAGCGCGGAGCTTATTCAGATGCTCTGTCTCAAATGCCTGGACTTCAGGAGTGTTTACCTTTATCATCATTAAGCCTCCTATTCTATTGACCAAATTTTCTTTAACTCGGAGGCAATATAACCCTCCGCCTCTTTTGCCAGCTTTTCCTGAGCCGGGTTTTTGCCCTCCTGGGGTGGGTATTCCTTGTGATTGACCTCCAAGAAGCCGTGAAGCGCATCCTCATACATCCGATAGCTGACGTTCACTCCGGCAGCCAGCAGGTTATCCCGATAATGCTCGGCGTGGAGCCGGAGGGGGTCGGAGCCACAGGTAATAAACACCACGCTCTCCATTCCTTTGAGCTGTTCCTCTGTGGCCATAACTGGTGAAATATGCGTTTCTCGCTTGTCTACGCCGCTGGGGAAGAAAAACTCCTCCATGATAGAGCTTTCCTCACCACCCAAGATGCCGCCAGTTTCGGTAAAGTCCAGAAAAGGATAGCACAACACCTGGGCTGAAATGTTGAAGCCCTGCTCCTTCAGCATCAGTGCCGAGGCGGCGGCCAAGTGTCCACCTGCGGAGTAGCCCATAAGGGCGAATCGCTCTGAGTCGATGCCATAATCCCCGGCGTGTTCCTTGAACCAGAGTACGGTGTCCCGAATCTCCTTTTGGGGATAGGGAAAGGGCTGAACATCCAATTTGGTGTAATTGATGTTGACAATAAACGCGCCGCATTTTTCCGCCATGTCCAAACAGTAACTGTCCATCTGGCTGGCATCGCAGCCCACCCAGGCTCCACCGTGAATATTGAAGATTACCGGCCAGGGCTTACTTGTCTGTCTGGGCCGGTACAGAAGCACATCCACACCCTTTTTACCATCACGAGGTACAATGAACCTCTGGCCGACAGGATTTTTCCAGACCTCTTTTTTCCGTTTGCGTCGGACGGCATATTTCATGATAGCGAGTTTCAGACTCATATCCATCACCTCGACGTCTATGTATCAATATTTTTCGGATTCAGCCTTCTCCCCGATGCAGCAAGGGCAGCCCAATTTGCCGCACATCACCCTGCACGGCCTTTTCCAACCACTGAATCACCGACATACCGGATTGCTGATACGAATACGCAAACTCTCCGCCGATGATGCAATGAATGGTCAAATCAAGCCTCTTTTGCTTTTTGTCGGGAACATCGAAGAAGTACAGCCCCACTGTGGGAACGGCCTTGCGCAGTTCATCGCAGAACTGCTGAAGTTCACGGTAACACAAATCGCCGCCCGCATTGGAAAACGAAAAGGTTCCGCTGTCCACATACTGCATCATGCGCCCCAAAAAGCCGTCTCGCACAGAGGAGGAAAACAGGCATTTGATTCGTTCCCCATGCTTTTGATTCAAGGTAGTCAATGCGTCCAGCATGATATTGTCGCTGTGGATGCGCTCGACGATTTTTTGTGGTGCGTGCCATACATCCTTGGCGATGCCATGCCAATCCGGCAGCCGAAAGAAACCGCTGTCGGCAAGGCAGGTGATATTTTCGCAGGCCGGATACTGTTCGGCCAGATCGTCTGCCACAAGCGCCGCACCAAAGGCACCGCCGCTGCATCCCGTTATCAGCAGGCAGTCCGGCGCGCTGACCAGCCGCTTTACAATCTCCATGACGGCCTGATAGTTGCGAAAGCCATGGTGATGCACCACCCGTTGGCTTCCGTCCAGCGCCCGATACGGGAAATCCCCGTCTCCGGCATGGAAATCGCCGGTGTTGTAGTTGAACACCAGCTTGCTCCAATTCCGGAACGGGTTTCGGGGCCGGTTTTCAAAGATACCGGTGTTCATTCTAAGGTCGGTGAACAAATCAACGTGTACCATGTAAAAACCCTCGCTGGGGTTTTTACTGTACAACGATTCCTGCCGGGCCGCCGTATACTCGTTCCATGAGAGCCCGCCGCCGGAAAAATACACAAGCAGTTTGTTCTCTGTGCCAAGCTGAAAGTCGGCATAGGTACGCTCCCCGTTTGCGTCCACACAACGCTCAGGGTAAATGCGATACCACTGCCCAGGCTTTGGTACGCTTGGCAAAGCGGGGAACCGTTTCTTTTTCAAAAACGGCGTGAGCAGCTTGAGCCAAAGCGGCTCGCGCTCCCAGCTTTCCAATTTGAAATCTGCCATGCTTGTTCCTCCTCAGAGTTTTTCTGCGCTAATATGCACAGTGGCTTTGTTTTTTGGATTTTCGGCACTGCGGCACATACGGTACTGAATGTCCGGTGTGTAGGTGGTGGGCTTCATCACCCGGCCATGTTCAAAGTCCAGATTTTGCGCCACGTCCAGATAATCGTCCAGCACTGCCTTGGGCAGCATCTCGGCGCTGTGTCCGCCGAGGATATAATCAAAATCCAGCTTTTGCACCTTTTGGATGGATGCGCAGTACACCGACAGCTTGGTGGATTCAGGCAGGAATAGCCAGACGCCGCCATTCATACCATCGCCAGAAAAGAACAGCTTTTTCTCCGGGCACAGCAGGCCGATGCTGCCGGGAGTATGGCCGGGGATCTCCACCACCCGCAAGGTCACGCCGCCCAAATCAAACACCTCCCCCTCCCGCACCGGCAAAAAGTTGTCGCTCACCGGGTTGGCAAGGTACTGCGCCAGTGTGTATCCCTTGGGGATCAGCAGCCGCCAGAAGAAAAATATCCTCTGAATTTTGTTAAGGGCCTGCCACCCGGCTTTTCGGAAGTCTTGGGTCTGATGATGCCGGTATACCTCCATATCGGCCGGGTGCATATAGCAGGGTGTTTTGAACTGGAAATTTGCACCGGCATGGTCGATATGGCCGTGTGAATTGACCACATACAGGGGCAGGTTTGTCAGGCTTTTTACAAAGCCTGACAGATCGCCAAAACCGTATCCGGTATCAAACAGCAGAGCATGGTGCTCTCCAATGATGAGATACCGCATCACAGCTTCGCCGGCAATGGAATAAACGCCGGGTACCATTTGCTTTTTGCGAAAGAACGATTTCATGGATTGCTCCTTAATACTTTCCGGACAGTTTGCTCTCACATTATTCACAGGTGTCTTTGCCCGCGTTGCGCTGAGCCATGGCTCATACCTCCAGGAGATTGACCATGCCGTGAAGGGCCTTGTCCACGCCGGTGATGGTATCGGCGGGGATCTGGCACAGTTCCATGATCTCGCGCGCGGTGTTATTGCCCACAGCAGCCATCAGTCCCTCCACCGAAAAGCCCCTGGCCTTGGCCACGGCCTCAATGCCGGCAAACATGGGAGACAACGCGGCCTTCGCCTCCTCGCTTTGCCCGCGCAAATGGGCAAGCGTGCATTCCACGCTGAGTACCGGGGCAAAGTCGGCGTTCATGCTGACAGGGGCAGTCGGTTCCGTAAGTCCGTTCCGGGTGAGCTTCCCCATGATCTCACTCAGCCACTCAATGCTGTCCGGCACCCAGCGGGGCAGACGGGGGCAAACGGAGTTGGTGTTTATCCAATCCTCGCCCGTGGAGAATCCGTGGCCGCCGTAGGAATAGATATGGCTCTCAAAGGCCACCCCTTTACCCGCCAGCGCCATCTCCATGGTCAGCGTATTTTGAATGGCCACGGTACGGTCATCTCTTGCCGCCGCAAAGAAGCAGGGGCAGGTGTCAGGTGAGACGTGCTCATGGGGATAGGGCATACCGGGCGCGCACATATCCACAATATCCTTCAAAATGGCCGGGTACACCAGCACCGCCGCGGCGGGCTTGTGTTCCGCCATCGTAGCGGCGCAGGCGGCGAGATGTCCGCCGGCGGAAAAGCCAGCAACGGCGATCCTCGCGGGGTCGATATGCCACTCGTCCGCTCTTTCCACGATCAGAGACATGGCCTGCTCATAGTCGTTCAGCGGATGGGGCCAGCCGCCCTTGCCCTTGACGGTGTAGCGGAGGATAAACACCTGATACCCGGCTTTGAGATAGGCGGCTGCCACCGGGTCGGCCTCCCGGTCGGAGCACATGGCGTACCCGCCGCCGGGGAGAACCAGCATGGCGGGACGTTTGGAAAAGCCGAACTCACCGTCCGCTTCCTGGATATAGGCGGTGAGGGTAACATTGCGTTCCCCGCTCAGTACGATCGTGTCGGATTTCATAGCGCAAGAGCCTCCGTATCAGATTTTAAGTTTGTCAAGTCCAAGTTTCAGGGGCTTTCCATCCACGCCCTGCTTCATCCAATCGGCGCATATCACGCCGTCCACCGCTGTTGTAAACGCGGCACTGGAGCCGCAGAGACAGTGGACCGTCAATTCAGCCGCG
This sequence comes from uncultured Oscillospiraceae bacterium, assembly GCA_947589545.1. Classification (GTDB taxonomy): domain Bacteria; phylum Bacillota; class Clostridia; order Oscillospirales; family Oscillospiraceae; genus RUG626. The sequence goes on from CANQBA010000027.1 coordinate 25,221, forward strand.
GAGCTATTCTTGTCGGGCGTATCAAAAATGAAAACACTCAGGTTCGGTATGGCGCTTTGCAGTGTGTCCACCATTTCTCCCAGTTTTCGCTGGAAGCTGATACCCGCCTCCTTGTCCGGCTCCCAGCGGCCGTCCTCCAGGTACATCTCCACTTGCGTCAGGGCACAGTCGCGGGTGGAGCAGCAGTACATGATTTTTACATCAGGGCGGTTTTTGTGGAGGGCAAGAAGGCTGTCCGTGACGATCTCGCTTCCCGTGAGCCTCGCCGCAATTTCTTCAGGCGTTTTCCAAACATCCCTCGCCACCTTCTGCCAGTCGTAGTGCAGCATGGCACTGTCCACGCAAGCGGTGATGTCGTGGCAGTCGGGAAATGCCGATGCCACATCGTCGGTGAGGAGCGCCGTGGCAAATGCCCCCGCCGAAAAGCCTGTGACAAGGATCTTGTCCGGGTGCGGCACAAGCTCCTTGATTTTTTTGAGCAGAGCCCGGTAATTTGTGTATCCGTGGTGGTGCAGGACCGCGTTTTGCCCGTTTAAGTCCGTATAGCTTAAATCCCCGGTGCCACAGTGAAAATCCCCGGTGGCGTATGGGACAAAGAGCAGGCTCCAATCCCGGAAGGGACTCTTTTTCGACCTGCCGAAAGTGCCGACGCGGGGAATGATGTCACCGAAGCGCACATCGTCGGAGTAGAACATCTGCCCGGTGCCGCCGACCCGCTGGGGCCTTGCGGCGGTGTACTCGTCCACCGAAACTCCGCCGCCGGAGAAGCCAATGATCAGCTTGTTCTCTGAACCCAGCCGGATACAACCATGGTAGGGGGAACCATTGGCGCAGAGGGCGCCCTCTGGGAAGTATTCATAGTTCTTTCCAATCTTGGGGTCTGCGGGAAGATCCGGGAAGCGCGTGATGTCGATATAGGCACCAAGCAGGCGGTTGAACAGCGGCCAGCCGGATCTGTCTTCCTTCGGAGTTTCACGCTTGGACATTTTTCTTTCCTCCCATCTCATACAAACGCCGGGCCATATCCACCTTGTAACGGAAGCAGTCCTCACGCATCTTGTCCTGCTCCGGCTTCTCAGCGGCATTGTCGGTGCCAAAGCCGTGATAACCGTTTTGGTACATTTTCAGGTCAACCAGCTTTCCGTGCTCTTTCAGCCGGTCCGCGTAATATTCCCCTTGGGGATGGAGCGGGTCCTTTCCGCAGACGATGATGACCGCCGGAGCCACCTTGTCCAGCGTCTCATCCGACGCCTTCGCCGCCGGGGAGAGCACGTCGCTGTCCACAGGCATCTTCGGCGGACAAACCTCGAACATCAGCTTATACAGCTTGTCCCCCTCCGGGAAGTTGATTTTGATGCTCCCCGTGAAATCCAGAAACGGGACCTCCATGAGCTGTCCGGCAATACCGATCCCCTCTTTGGCCAGCATGATAGAGGCTCCCGCTGTGATGTGCCCACCGGCGCTTCCTCCAGAAAGGATGATTTTATCAGCGTTGATCCCAAGCTGTCTGGCGTTCTTTTTGAGCCACTTGACTGTATCCACAATCTCCTCCTGGGGATAGGGGAAGCTCTGTTCATAAAGGCGCTTGTAATTGACATTGACCACGAAAGCACCCAGCTCCTTGGCCAGCCGGTAACAGTAGCGGTCGTCATCCACCGCGTCCATGCCGACCCATCCGCCGCCGTGTATCTGCACGAATACCGGCATATTCTCCCGCTTTTCGGGGTAATAGAATATAGCCTCCACCGGAGGTTTCCCATCGCGGGAAATGGAGGCCCGCTCGCCGATGACCGGGTCTGTTTTATAATGATCGTTTACCTTCTTCAGTCTTGCGGTGAAAACCACTCTTTTAATTCCAGAAAGCGCCATTTTAAGCTCCCTTCGTTTCTTTCCCCTAATTGTGTTTGATCAATACTTCCTGGACAGCCGCGCCTCGCACTCCTCGCGGGTGATGGCTCCGGCGTTGCATTTTGCCATCAGTTCAGCGTCCGAATCCTTCAGATTATAAAATGCATACAGCAGGATCGCGGCAATCCCAAAGCCGATGGCGGGGATAAGATAGCCGAGTCCCCAAAGGGCATTCAAGGCAGTCTCAGATTGGGTGACGCCCTGGGCGGCGAGGTCAGCAAAGCTCTCCCCCTGCACTTCCTTCCAACCGTAAAAGGCCAGAATAACGAGTGTGATGGAGCCGACCACACCGCCGAAAGCCTTGTTGACGAAGGATTGCAGAGCGTAGAATATACCGGAGCAGTCTTTGCCGGTTTTATAGCGGGTATACTCGATGGTGTCAGGCGCGATATAGGTCCTGACCACCGCGATCAAGGCGTTGGGAATGGCGCACAGGCCCCCGACCACAATAAAGAATATCTTGTGCTCACGACCAAAGAAGTAGATGATCAGCGATGCCGCCGTAATCAGAACAAAAATGAACGCCAACAGGTTGCGTTTGCCGAATTTGTCCGCCAGTTTGCCGCAGAAGCAACTCAGTATAAGTCCGGGCACAAAGCCGATAAGCATTACATAAGAAAAGACCATTGAGTCATGGAAAATGTAAAAGCCCAGGAAGCCCTCCACAGCGGTGCGGGTACAGAAAATGGTGGATACGATGATGGCGAGGAAATAAACCAAAATGTACTTGTTGGTGGTGACGCAGCGGAGCATATCCTTGATGGAGTATTTCTCCTGAGAACCTTCTACCTCCACATTTTTGAGCTCCGTATTGTGTTCCTTCACCTTAAAGACCATGGGGATCATAAGGATGAGGAAGATAACGGAACTGGTAATGGCTATGGTCTTGAGGGGGATGCCCACTTTTTCGCTCATCAGCGCGGTCACAACGATAGAGAAGCCGACGGCGGCCACTACAGAGATGACGCCCTTTACCGTCAAGATGCTGTTACGCTCCGAGGGGTCGTCGGTGAGAGTGGTGACAAGAGACTGCATGGGCACTTCGGTCAACGTACAGGTGAAATCGAACATCAAATATGTAACCAGGAACCAGATGATCTTCACGATGTCGGGACTGCCCTTGGGCATCATGAAAAAGAGAATGGTTGCCACGGGGAACGTCCAGAAGAATAGCCGATACCACGGCATATATTTTCCTTTCCCCGCCAGCTTTTTGAACAGCTTCCACTCGGTAATGTTGAATTTATCAATGATAAATCCAAACATAACATCGTCAACGGCGTCGATCATTTTGACGATAAAGATCGCCCCCGCAAGAGAGGCCATGTTTACCCCTTGAAATATCAGGAATGTGGTCATGTAGGTGTTGATCAACGCCGTACAGAACAGACGCGCGCTGTCGCCCAGGTAGTACCAGCTTTTCTCTGATCTGGAGAGCTGCCAGCCGGGGTGCTTTTTAACTTTTTCTCTTGTTGCCATTGTTCCTCCGCTCCTTAATTTAAATTTTGACAGCGCATACAGTTTGCTTGTAACACGGTCAATCGAGTAGGCAGAGATACTATCTTTTTCTGCCATTCTTATTATAGTGGCAGAAACAACTTAAAAATATCCCGTTTTTTTGGAATAGAAATTGGTTGATTTTTGGGTCTGACTACTGCATTGTATAAGATGACGAAAAACAGGCTGTTTACAATATGGATTTTGATGTCTGCCAAAAGAGTAACTATATCAATAGAATCACACGGCTGAAAAAGGCTGGCATGGACGACCAATTATTTGCTTACTTTAAAACACTCGACACTATTCTCCGCTCTCGAAGCCTACCAGGATTCCGCCCTTTTCCGCATAATAGGAACACAGGGCCAAATTGACACCAACGGATATGTCACAACCAGGCCAGGCGGCCTTTATCTTTTCGGCAAGGACAGTCGCTGCTTTTTTGTTGTCCGAATGGCGGATGCGAATCTTGCCACCGGTGAAGCCCTCCTGATTGAGAAGCGTTATCAATGTTTGGAGCGCCGATTTTTCGCCCCGGCATTTGTGGAGAGGTTCCAGCTCACCATGAGAACTTGCCTTGCCCACGATGCGGATGCCGAGGAAGCCCGCAATCTTTGCAAGCGTTGGGTTGACCCTGCCGTTTCTGGCGAAATTGAGAAGAGATTCCAAGGAAAAAATCAGATGTGTGTGGTTGGAGTATTTCTGAATTTCCTCACAGATCTCATCAAAAGACTGACCGACACGGATAAGCTCCAAATATTTCTCCACAATCAGCTCAAGCTCCGGACCTGTGGTCAGGGAGTCCAGTATGAAAACACGGCGTTCGGGGTACTTTGCCATGTAATCCTCCGCCGCCACTTTTGCAGCGTTGTACGCGCCGGAGATGGTGCTGGTCAACGCAACGCCGAATACCTCTTTGGCGTCCCCGAAAGCGGCAAACCACTCGCCGGGACTGGGGCAGGCGGTACTTGACGGGCCGTTGAACGTGCGTATCTCGCTGAGCATAGTGGACACGTCGAGATCTTTGTTGTCCACATATTCCTTTCCATCGGCCATGTTTTCATGGGGACGGTGACGATCTCCTGCATATCCAAACGACCAAGGTTCGCGGAGGAATCTACGACTATTCTCACATTATTCATATGTTCGCCTCCCTACATCAAGTGCGGTAGATGATACCCGCCATATCGGGGCCGCTGTTAATAAGGATCACAAAGCCCGCCTCGTAGTCCACAAAAGGAGACTTATCCATAGACAACGCTTTCAAAAGCTCCTCGTAAAGTTTTTCTCCATGCTTGTCATTGACTTTAACATCAAGCAGTGGTATAGTAAAAACTAAAATTGCCATATGCGACTAAAGTTGCTTATGCTATTATAGACAATTTCCTTATCACAAGCAAGTGCCCACAGCGCGTAAGCAACTTTTCGGCCAAAAAGTCGCACAGGGAGGAAGGTTCATGGGAAACGCGATGACAACGGATTTCCTTAAGGAATGCATGGCGGACTCGCTGCTGAAGCTTATGGAGAACAGTGATTTTTCAAAAATAACAGTAAATGAGATTGCGGCAGGAGCGAATGTCAACCGCTCCACATGGTTTCGAAACTTCGACACGAAGATTAACGCTTTGACCTTCAAGTTGGTGCGCCTATGGGAGCGCTGGGCTGAGGAGCACAAGCTTGCCGAGCCGCGCAGGTACACTCCCGACAACGCTCTTGATTTTTTCCGTTTCAACTACGCATACCGTCGCATTCTCACCCAAATCTGTGTCTCCGGCCAGCAGACCGCCATCTACGATGCCTTCAATCAGGTTCTGACGCCCAGATTTTTCGAGGGAACCGACGAAACCTACGCAAACCGCTTCTACGCTTACGGTCTTTATGGTCTGTTGGAGGAGTGGATCCATCGTGATTTTCAGGAGAGTCCAGAGGAAATGACAAGGCTGTTTATGCAAAATATAGCCAACAGGTCGTGATATATGATAGCATCAAAAGCGTTTTTTGCTTTCGTACCTACTTTATATCCTATGTTGCTTTTTCCTTCTCTGTAATGAGCTTTCTATTAGAGTGGGCCCTTCAAGGCGGTTCACAGTGAACCCACCCTCGGTTCAGCAAAAGCGCACAGTCGCCCCTTGGTGGGAAACTGTGCGCTTTTTGCGGTCACGGCGGTTTTGCTTTTTCGGAAATCGTGTAGAGATTGGAGGTGTGGCTCCCATTTTCTCTGTATCGGTAATCTTTTTGGAGATACCCGGCTTTTTCCAAGTCCGCAATCGCCCTCTTGACCGTGGAGCGGGAGAGGTGGAGGTCAGCGGCGATGGTGTTTATACCCGGCCAGCACTTGCTCTCAGCGTCGGAGCGGTCACGGAGGTACATATAGACGGAGAGGGCGCGGTGAGAAAGCTCCGTGTCGGCGTAGATCGTTCCAAACAAGCTCATGTGCCGTCCCCTCCGCCGTCTAAGTTGTATGGAGTGGGCTTTGTATCCTCTGTGTAATCGGTTGTTTCAACGGCAGCCGTACTTTCTGCGGCCTTATCTGTATGGTTCGGAGCTTCTTTTTCAGCTTTCTGTTGCTCCTTCGCCTTGCGCTCAGATTGGTTTTGGCGGGGATAGTTTTCGGTTATGCTCCAAGCGAGGGACGACTTATCCGCGTAGGCTACCTTCCTGGCGGATTTCTCCGGTAGAATATAGGGCTTGCCGAAGCGGATGCCCCAATCGAGGTAAAGCCGGAGCTGTGTCTGGACAGGATGGAAGCCGGTTTTCATGACGATGAAGCTGCCCTTGGGAATGGCTTTCAATTCGTCAGCAGTCATCAGAGGCCGCTCCATCATCTGCAGAGACTCACTGGGGTCGTTTTTGCTCTTGGAGATGCTGCCGCTCATCACCGTGCGGCTGCCGAGAGCCTTGGACAGCACCTCGGCGGTTTGGCTGTTGGGCGCGAAGCCGCCGAAGATGGTGTCTTGGCAGTTGTCGCAAACGATTTCTGCACCTTCTTTACCATAGTTCTTTTCAAGCTGCGCCAGCGACTGGATGATAGGCACCAGCGTCAGCTTCCGGGAACGTCCGGCGCTGAACAGAGGGAGTATATCGAAGGGAGGCATTGTGCCGAGTTCATCGCAAAAGAAAACCACTCGGTTTTTGAGCTTGCCTCCGTTCTCGTCGGCTATAGCGAACAGCTCACGGGACAGGTTCTGGATGAGCAGTCCGGCCATGAAGTTTTTGGTGCTGTCCTCCTCCGGGAGTATGAGGAAGATGGCGCATTTTTGCGAGGCAAAGGTCTCGGCATCGATGGCGCTCTCGAAGCACAGCACCTGCTCCAGCTCAGAATCCAGGAAGGCGTTGAGCCGGGACAGCACCGTGGACATGACCGAGGCCATGGCCTGATCCGCGCTGTTGAGGGCGGCTCCGGCAAACCACCGGGCCTTGTGTGTACCGGGGAGCTTATCCATGAGCTGGGCAAAGCCGTTCTTCTGATTGGGCCCCACCGGCGCCAGCAGATCTTGTATGAGCTTGAACACGCTGACGATGTGCCTCCGTTCCCGTGGGTCGTCCTCCGTGGGAGGCAGGAACTCAGCGAGGAGGAATACCACGGCGGTCAACAGTCCCTCTGCCGCATCGTAGAAGAATGCGTTCTGACCGTAGGTTGAGGCATCCCCATCCGGGTTGATAATGGTCTTGGCAAGTATCTTGGCGTACTTCTCCGCCTTGGCCTTCGCCGCCAGATTCTTGGGGTCGGCGCGGCTGACGTCCATATAGTGGTTGATGAGGGACAGCAGATTGAAGCCGTCTGACCGTGTGGGGTTGCGAAGGTCAATGACGGCCACCTTGTAGCCGTAGTATTTCGTGGCGACGGCTCCGTAGTTTCGGGCCAGGTCGCCCTTGGTGTCCAATGCCAGAAAACTCATCCCGCTGGCGCAGGCATACTCCAAATTGGGGTAGAGGAAGAAAGCAGTCTTGCCGATGCCGGACGCGCCGATCATCAGGCAGTGAACATCGTCGCAGTCCACCATGGCTGTGACAGTGCCCTTTTTGCCCTCGCTCCCAAGGATGAGCCCTTGGGCATCGGTGGGAAGCTCCTTCCCCTTACGCCAGAGAGCGGGCCGGAAGGCGACGTGGCGAAAGGCTTTTAGTATCTCACCCTTGGTCGCCCACCGCGCCGTTCCGTGCTGGCCGTCGCCCACGGTGCGGGATTTTATGCCGTCCAAGGTGTAGTTGTGACTGAAAAACAGGATAGCGCCGAGGACGCATACCATCACGGCCACCGACGCGATCAGGGGCCATACATTACCGGCCATGACGGCTTCACCTCCTGACTTTGCTGTACCACAAGGTCATCGTTCCAGTCCTTGAGCTGGGGAGCAACGCGCACGGTCCGGATGCCCGCCTTGCCGAATTCCTCCGCCATCCGCTCGCAGGCCATGTTCCCAGCTTTGTCGTTGTCCAGGCACAGGAACACCGTGGCCTTCTGGCAGTCCATCTGCGCCCCGGTCTGGATCACCGGCTGGATGGAGGTACCGCAACAGGCCACGTAGCTGTGTTCCCGCCAGTTGCGGGGATAGAGCGTTATAAACGACAGCATATCTATGGGCGCCTCGAACACATAGAGCTTGTCATCCGTCCCGATGTGGTGGAAGCTGTACCGCGGGTCGCTGCCCTCTATGTTTATGCGGAAGGGCTTCTCGAAGCTGTTGGAGCTGCGCGCGTGGGCGTGCCGGGGGATGCCCTCCTCGTCCCAGCCCACGAAAATGCAGTTGTGGTGCTTGGCGTCCTCGTAGAGCAAATTTCGTTTCTCGAAGTACGACACCACAGTAGAATCAATGTGCCGGGTGTTCACAAGGTACGCGAACACCCGGCGCATATTTTCGTATTTCTCCGGCAGCGCAAACTCCTTCAACGGCGCCGGCTTTCGCTCCTTGGCGGAGGGATATGCTGTTTTCGCGTCGCCGCCCAACAGCATTGTCACCGCCTCCGGGTAGGAAAGACCGTAGTAGCTCCGCACAAAGGACACCGGTCCGCCGCCCTTGCCGGTGGCGTGGTCGTACCACTCGTTACCCCGGACAGTGATGCTGTGGTTGCTGGCCATCCGCTTCTCCTGCCCGGAGACGATGAGCTTCTCCCCACGCCGGAGCAGGAATTCCTCCAGATCCACATCCCCGGCCCGGAGCTTTTGTTCGTCTGTGAAAGGGATATACTGAGACATTATCTCACCTCCAAAAAAATATTGACAAAATGGGTTAAGCCCTATATACTGTGCATAGGATAAAACAGATAATTCAGGAGAACCTATGGAGAGCTTCACCGTACTATTTTATGACCTTCCGGACGGGACAGAGCCGGTGCGGGAGTTTCTTCTCTCCCTTGACAGAAAGATGCTTGCCTAGGTAGTCAGAGAGATCGAGTTGCTGTCCGTCAACGGGCCGGAGCTCCGGGAGCCGTATTCCAAATCCCTGGGCGACGGGATATTTGAGCTTCGCACCAAGGTGGGGACGGACATCACCCGCGTTTTGTATTTCTTCGTCGTCGGGCGAAGGATCATCCTCACCAACGGATTTGTGAAGAAGACGGACCGGACGCCGAGGGCCGATCTTGAGTTTGCCAGGAAATACAGGGACGAGTATTTGAGCAGGAAGGAGCACAGCCATGAGTGACTTTAAAGCTTTTCTTCAGGAACAGCTCCGCGACCCGGAGTTTCGGCGGGAGTACGACGCGCTGGAGCCGGAGTTCGCGCTGGTGCAGGCGCTCATCGACGCGCGAAAAGAATCCGGGCTTACACAAAAGGAGCTTTCCGAGCGCACCGGTATCGCGCAGTCGGACATCAGCAAGTTTGAAAACGGCGACGGCAACCCGTCCGTCAAAACCCTCCAGCGGCTGGCCGCCGGGATGGGAATGCGGGTCAACATCGAGTTCAGGCCCATCGCCTGAGAGATACACTTTTTACTGAGACGCAGAAAACGGCGGGGAATTTCCTCGCCGTTTTAGTGTTTTTCTCGTCTTCTTATGCAAATCAGGCATGGCTCGCCCGTTCCACAATCGTCTGATGGTATAGCCAGAAAGCGTCTTGCTCCTATTCGTCTGTCAGAACCTCTTTGAATTTCGTGTTGAAACAGCATAGTGGCTTTTTTAATTTGAAAAATCATAGACATTGAAGCTTTGGAATGTCTGAGAGCCCACATCACGGTGCCGAGAAGGTTCCCAATTATCACTCGCAGGACACATCTGCAAAGTGTGGTTCTGAAGGGCGCGTCGTCGATTACAAGGCATTTGACGGTCACCAAATCGGTTTTCTGACATATTGCAGTGTGAATAGATTTAACCCGAAGGGAGCCAAAATACAGCCGCCTTTTTGGTTGTTGGATTGGCTTTTTTTGCTTGACGCAGGAAATTGTGCAAATTGGCCTGCCTGCTCCAGTGGGCGGTTTCGGCATCTTGCACAAAAACGGCTTGAAATGTGAAAATCAACCAATTTGTAACATAAACAGCTGGGATATGATTATCTACCAAAACGTGTTATGATAAAATTACTATATATTCGGGAGAAACGATGTGGGAGGCGCAGTTGTGAAACTACTTCTTGTAGATGACGATTCTCTTGCCCTGGAGGGACTGACCACAGATTTGAGATTATTGGGTCATCCTTTTGATGCCATATACACTGCCAACGGGAAGGCATCGGCTGTGGAGATTCTGGAGCGGGAAGATGTCGACATGATCTTCTGCGACCTGGAGATGCCAGGAGGAAATGGGCTGGAGCTGTTGGCGTGGGTGCGGGAGCACAGACCGGACATCATTCTTGTCATCCTCAGCTGCCACGACGAATTCTATTACGCCCAGCGTGCCGTACAGCTCTCCTGCTTTGACTATATTCTGAAACCTGCCACACCGGATGTGATTGGGCCGGTGGTCCTCCGGGCGGAGGAGCTTCTGGATGGGCGCCGACGTGACCAGCGTATTCGGAAAATAGGGGAGGCTTATGTGGACCGGGTGGCAGGGGATACGGAAAAGGCGGTGGATGCCGCCGACAGGATACGAGAGTACATCGTGGAGCACGCGGCTGAGGAGCTGTCCATGGAGGATCTGGCCAAGCGGATGTATCTGACCCCGGATTACCTGACCAGGTGCTTCAAGAAAAAATACGGAGTCACCATCTCTGAGTTCCTGATGGATCTTCGCCTGTCCCTTGCGGCAGAGCTCCTGGAACGGGGAGGCACACCGGTGACAGCTGTAGCGGAGCGGGTGGGATACCCAAATTACAGTTATTTCACAAAAATTTTCAAAAAAAAGTACGGAGTTCCGCCTGTAAAATACAGATCGCAGCGGGAAAAAGAGAGGTAACGCAAGAGTGCGGAAAAGTGCAAAACCAGGTCGGAATAATTCTATCGAATGAAATTTAGCAAATGCTACAATATTTTCGAGTTCAATGGCTCCAAACCCATCAAATCGACCATCATTTAAGGAGGAGAACATGAAAACATTTAAAAAACTCACAGCACTCATCCTGGCCGTCCTCATGATCGTCTGTCTGGCCGCGGCCTGCGGCGGAGGCGGACAGCAGGACGGCGGAACTCCCAGCGGCGGCACGCCCTCCACTGGCGGCACACCTTCTGGCGGTGACAGCGGCGACGGCGACGGTGGCAGTGACAAACCCCTTCCCAAAATCATTATGACCTTCGCCACCGCAGGCGTAGAGCCCCCGGACCTGCCCTTGGTCGAGGAGAAGCTCAACGAGATGACCCGCCGGGATATCGGCGTGGAGGTGGAGTTCTTGCCCATCTCGGTCTTTGAACTGGCTTCCACCGTCCCCACGAAGGTCATCGGCGGTGAGCAGATCGACGTCTTCATGATGGCCTTCACTGGGAACAAGATCTATGAACAGATGAATCTGCTCAACCCAATCAACGATTATATCACGGAGGAGAATGCTCCTTATATCTACTCCCATCAAGGGCCTGACGGCACGGACATCGACATGAACGGCAATGTCTACAGCGTCAAGCTGCCGCTCAATGAGCCCATCTGCGGCGGGTTCCAAATAAACAAGGCTGACCTTGAAGCAGCCGGACTTGGTGATAAGTACCACGATTACGATCTGGTGACCCTGGATGACCTGACGGAGATCTTCAAGGCCATCAAGGCCGTGTACCCCGACAAGTATCCCTGTGGCATCGTGGGCTCTGCGTCCCGCTCCAGTATGACCTTTGTGTACGATACCCTGGGCGACGGCATCAATTCCGGTGTCCTTGTGGGCTATGATTCCACGACTGTTGAGAATTACTTCGCGTCCGAGCCCTATAAGAATTACCTCCAGCATGTGCGCCAGTGGTATCTGGACGGGTATGTCCCCAAGGACGCCGCCACCACGGATATCAACCTTGTGGATTATATGAACCAGGGTATCATCAGCGGCTATTTCAACGCATTCAAGGACTCCAGCTTAAAACAGGCTTGGAATATAGACAGTGTGTATTTGCAGACGACTGATTACTATTATCCCTCCACTTCCCCCACCAGTAATGTCTATTTCGGTGTTCCTGTGACCTCCTCTGACCCCGAGGCCGCGGTACGTTTCATAGATTACATGATCGGTAACGCCGATGTGGGGAACCTCTTGACATTTGGGATCAAAGGTACGCATTGGGTAGACAATCCTGATAATCCCGTTGGCCTTGATATGGCTGAGGGTGTAACAGCTGAAAACAGCCGATACTCATACGGTTTTGGATTCTACAGCAATCGGACTCTGGACGGCATCAAGTTTGAGATGGGCGCGCACGACCCGACGATCCTTACTGTGGCCGAGACGATGGAGAGAGGCGCCAATCACTACACCAAGGGCTATGGCGTTGTGTTCGATTCCTCTCCCTGGACTACACAGCTCCAGCAAATCAGCACCGTCACTGCCCAGTATATAGCTGCCCTTGAGACCGGCAGCGCGGATCTGGACACCGTGTACCCCGAGTTCCTGGCCGCCCTGGACGCCAACGGCATGGCGGAAGTGGTGGAAGCCAAGAACGCCTGGTTCCAGGACTATCTGGCAAGTCACCAGTGATCCTATGCGTCAGATCATAAAATAGCAGAATGCCGGCGGGCGGCAACAACACTGCCCGTCGGCAGTTTGATAAACAGGGGGTCAACATCATGTCAAAGAAAAGGAAAAAAACCAAATTCAATTGGAGAAGGGCGCTCCCGGTCTATATCATGCTCATGCCCGCAGTGGCCTATCTGATCATCAACAACTACATCCCCATGTACGGCATCACTATCGCTTTCCGCAAGCTGGACTACAAACTGGGCATTCTGAAGAGCCCCTTCAACGGCCTTGAGAATTTCAAATTCCTGTTTGCTTCCGGCAATCTCGGTCCGATCCTGCGCAACACCATCCTCTACAATATAGCGTTCATGGTGGTGGGCACCGTGTTCCCCATCACCGTAGCGATCCTGTTCAACGAGATCCGCTGTAAGCTGGCGAAAAAGTTTTACCAGACCACGATCCTGATGCCCTACCTCATGAGCATGGTCATCGTCAGCTACCTGGTATTCGCCTTCCTCAGCTCGGACACCGGCTTCATCAACAAATCCATTCTGGAGCCCCTCTTTCACAAGAGCATCCCCTTCTATCAGGAGAAAAAATACTGGCCCTTTATTTTGGTTTTTGTGAATCAGTGGAAGGGGATTGGCTTCTCCATGGTTCTCTATCTATCGGCTCTGAGCAGTATCAGCCCCGAGTATTATGAGGCCGCCAAGATAGACGGAGCCTCCAAGTGGCAGCAGATCCGTTACATCACCCTTCCTTCCCTGAAAACCATGGTTATCACCATGACCATCCTGAACATCGCCAAGATCTGCACATCGGACTTCGGACTTTTCTATCAGATTCCCAAGAACTCCGGGCCCCTGTACAGCGTCACCCAGACCATTGATACTTATGTGTACAACGCGCTGATGAACCAGAACAACATCTCCATGTCCTCGGCGGCGTCTGTATTCCAGGCTCTGGTGGGCTTTGTGCTGGTACTGCTCAGCAACTTCATCATTCGGAAGATCAATCCCGATGACGCCATGTTCTAAGAGAGGAGACAAAACCTATGTTCCGTTCAAAGGGTGAAAAAAGGCTGGCGTTCTTCGCCCATATCGTGATGATCGTGATCACCTTGATGGCGCTGGCGCCTTTCCTGCTGATGCTGGCCGGTTCCTTCACAGACGATGGGGTGCTGATCCGCGAGGGGTACCGGTTCATCCCCTCCAAGTTCAGTCTCAGCGCCTACGAGTATCTTTTCAACGAGTGGGGGCAGCTGGGCCGGGCGTATCTCATGACCATCATCGTCACTGTGGTGGGTACCGGCACGTCGGTGATGATCACGGCTCTGGCGTCCTACGCTCTCAGTCAGAACAACATTCCGGGGCTGAAGCTGGTTTTTATTCTTTTTCTGATACCAATGCTTTTCAACGGCGGCATCGTTGCCACCTACATCAACTACACCAACACGTTTGACGTAAAAAACTCTATTTTGGCGTATATCGTGCCCAATTACCTGGTGAGTGCCTTCAACATCATCCTGGTTCGGAACTATATGCGCTCCAGCCTTCCGGAGTCTCTGACGGAGGCGGCGGAGATCGACGGTGCCGGGCAGTTCTGCATCTTTTTCAAAATCGTTCTCCCGCTGTGCAAGCCCATCCTTGCCACTACCGGGCTCCTCACCGCCGTGACCTATTGGAACGACTGGACCAACGGTCTGTACTATGTGACGGATTCCAAGCTTTTCACCCTGCAGATGCTCCTGGACCGCATGAATAAAAACGTACAGTTTATGGCTTCCCACTCCGACAGTGCCCTGGTCGGTGCCGGTGTGAACCTCCCGACCATCTCCATCCGAATGGCTATCGCTGTGGTGGGGATCCTGCCCATTGTGATCACCTATCCATTCTTCCAGAAGTATTTTGAGAGCGGGATCACCCTGGGCGCGGTAAAGGGCTGATCATTTTGTCGAAGAGAGGTATGCCGGGATGCTGAACAGGATCAAAGAGCGGCTGAGACGACTCAAGATATGGGCAAGACGGATCTCCGTCAGATTCGTGCTCATCTGCTTGGCTGTGATCATCCCGGCGAACCTGCTGTCTGTAGGATTCTGCGTACTGCTTTACAGGAGCTACCAGAACCGGATCGTCTCCGACTATGACATCTATTTGGGGAACTTCGCCAGCGACCTGGACAGGGAGCTTGGTCGCACAGAGGAGGCGGTCTCCTACCTCTTCGCGTCGGAGTCCTTCAATCCTTTTGTCTTTGATGAATTCAGCGACCCAGCTCTTGCCTCCGTAGCCTTGAAGAATCTTCTGAGTCAGATAGAGACCGCCAATTTTGCCAACGGGATACGATACGTCTGGAACAAAAACGACGATATCATCTCCTTTTTCCACCGCGGCGACTATTACTCCTATGAGGCGCAACGGATGCTGGAGGAGATCATCCGGGAACGGGATGCAGGCGGGAGCTTCGACCGCAGAGAGGACATCCTGTCTGTGGACGGGGTGATCTTTGCCGGTACAAGCTATACCATACGCAACTATGAGCTTGGTATTTACATGGACATGGGGCATCAGCTGGAGTCATTTTACTCCGGTTGTATGGAGCCAAAAGGTACGCTGATCCTGACGGACATGTCCGGGGAGCCCATCTGCGCCTGGGGAATCCAGGGCTTCACCAAAGACTATGAGCTGCCTCCCGACCGGGATCGGGCATTCACGGTGGAACGGGATTTGAGCGTTGGAAGCATGAAGCTCCTTCAAATTGTAGAGCGCCGGGAGCAGGGGCAACTATCCAATATGCTGCCCTTTATTCTGTTTGCCGTCATCGGTCTTACTGCCCTCACCTTCCTGATGATGCCCCTAATCTATATTGTCTCCGACAGGATGATGATACGACCTGTGTCCAAGATGCTTGGTGCCATGGAACGCATTGGAGAGGGCGATTTGACAGTTCGGTTGCCGGAGACTGCCTCGAGCGCGGATATAGAATTCATGAACAAGCGATTCAACCTGATGGTCACAGAGATTAAGGAACTGAGGATCAAGAGCTATGAACAGGAGATTGAGAAACTCAAGACGGATGCCATCAATCTGAAGCTCCAGGTGGATCCCCACATGTTCCTCAACTGCCTGAATGTGATGTATAGCCTGGGAAGAACTGGGCGGACAGAACAGGTATGTGATTTTTCTGTTCAGCTAATGAACTATTTCCGATACAGCCTCCGATCAGATGCGGAATTTTCCAGTCTCCGAGAGGAACTCAACTTTGTGACCTCCTACCTCAATATCCAAAAGGTTCGATTCCCAGACCGGTTCACCTACAGCTTTGATATCCAGAAGGAGGCTGAAAGTATCCAGATTCCCCGCCTGCTGGTGGAAAATTTTGTAGAGAACGTTGTCAAGTACGCCATGCGCTGTGACGGGATTACCCATATCCTCATCTCAGCAAAATTGGAGGAAGGCAGGCTCCGTGTGGTCATTGCCGACACCGGAAACGGTATGGATGAAAGCGTTCTCCGCCAGATAAACTCCAGACAAGTGGTGGAGGATAGCGCCGGCAGACACACCGGGATATGGAACAGCCGTCGCAGGCTGGACTTCTACTATAATGATGACTACTCCCTGACCGTCCGAAGCCAGGTGGGGGAAGGCACACAGGTGGAAATCATTGTGCCGGAGGATCGACCGGTCGGAACAAACGAGCCAAAGGAAAACGTACATATAAGTTGAAATGATTATTTTGACCGTATAACGGAATGTGACCTTGACGGCATGCTTTAGAATATGGAGGGAAACTTCAGGTTTTCATCGTTATCTAATCCATATTAGCATTTCAGGCTCGCATGATGATTATATATCATCAGCATACTGTTCCCTTTGAGAGTTCTCGCAAACTGTGATACTCTCAGATATGGCGGTATACTCACAAGTATATGATAGATATATAAATATGGTCTGAGCAAACTTCTGCTCATATTATCCTTGACTCGGAGCTTTTGCTCGTCTGTGAAAGGGATATAGTTCCCCATAATGATTCACCTCTTTTACCTCATGTTAATATTCATCTTCTCATCCTCATGGTCGTCCGGTTTATGCCCCATGGCGATGCGCTTCTCCTGAAGCTCACGTCGGCGCTTGCGGTCGATGTGAAGCCCCATGTGGGTGGAGTCCTGGGCGGTGGTGTCACGGAATATGTTCGCCATGTGGTGGAACATTCGGAGTGCCGACAATCCTACGGAGGGATTGCGTATGTCGTTCAGGTGGTCCAGGAAGAATTGGGCGTACATGTTCCCCTGCTCCGCCGATTGGGTGAGGTAGTACACCGCCGCTTCTTTGTCAAGCAGTACCTCCCGGCCCAGCAGATAGAGCTTGCCGAGGGTATACTGCGCGTACTGGTTGCCTTGCTCGGCAGATGCTTTCAGGTAATCAACGGCTATGTCCACATCCTTCTCCGCGTTTTCTCCGGTTAGGTAGACCTTGCCCAACGTGTACCTGGCGTACTGGTCACCGGCATCAGCTGCATATTTGAGCCAGCGGATGGCCTCCGTGGAGAGGCCAACAGGCAGCAGGAGCTTTCCGAGAGCGTAGGCCGAGCAGACTGTACCGCGCTCCGCGGATTTCCGAAACCATCCCTCGGCCTTTACCCAATCAGCGGTGACGCCCAGCCCGTCGCGGTATGCCTTGCCCAACTGATGAGCGGCAATGGTGTACCCCTCATCCCACAGCTTTTCCAGAGACTCAATGGCGGACCGCTTTTCATCCATGTCGGCGTCTTCATCGTAGAGAGATTTCTTCGCTCTGCGGTATCGCTCGGCCTGCTCATAGATCTTGTGGATGCCGGAGGTCGGAGGCGGTACCGTTTCCGTGCCCTCCGGCTCATCGTCCATGTCCTCATCCTCAAACGTGACCCTGCGTTCCGCCAGCTTCAGCGTCTCGCGGATTACCATGTTTCGCACGGGTTTGAACTCCTTTTGCTGGGACAGTGGTTTGCGCTCAGGTAGCTCGTCGGTGTAGGTGCGCACCACCTCGTCCTGCATATCCTGCCAGAGAGAGTACGCCGCCGCGACCCTCTCGTCCTTCGCCAACTCGTCCACGATCTCATCGACGACGCTCTTGACCCTCGGCGGGAGGTAGCCGTAGACCTTCTTGCCCTTGGTGGTACTGAGCTTCTCCGCCAACTCACCGATGAGATATTCCAGCCGTTCGCTGACACCGGTACCGCTGTTCATGGAGGCTACCAGCTCCGCCATCCGCGCTTGCGCTGACTTGCCAAGCGCATTTCTATACTCGGTCTTGCGCTCGTAGGTGTGTAGCAAATCCTGTTCAAAGACGCGCGTGGCGAAGGCGGACTTGATATCCCGGATGCCCTGTTTGGTGAGATACCCCTCCTTGGGGTCAGTTGAGAACACCATCATGTGTACGTGGATGTGCTTCTCCTTCTCGTGGAGGGCAGCGTACCAGCGCAGGTTTTTGGGATCTATCTTGTAGCCCCTCGCTATCTCAGAGGAGCAGGAGTTTATCAGGTGACGCCAGCTGTCCACATCCGTGAAGCCCAGCCTCTCCGCGTCCTCACGCCGCAGAGACACCACAGGCGTCCAGACGATGCCGGGATGATTCGCCACCTCCTCCACGGCCTTGTAGAGATTCATGACCTTCCCGTCCTTGTCCCACAGTCCGTGCTCGCCATCGCTGCGGACGCCGGGGCGGTGAGAGACGTAGTCCAGATAGTTTTCGCGCTCATCCATGGAGGCGATGAACTGCTCCCACACCTGGTCGATGAACTCGGTGGCGGAATTTTTAGAGGGAGAGGATCGGTAGTCCTCGTACTCTGCCAGCTCCTTCGCCTGTGGGAAGCTCTTGATGAGCCGGGAGATGTACTCACGCTGTTTCTTTGTCGCCGGTCCATCTCCATGCTCAGACTTCAACAGCTCCACTCCCTCACGGGTAGCGATGTAGTTGGTGCGGTTTTTGAGCCTGGCCTTGTCCTCTCCGCCCTTGAGGTAGGGGGAGATAAAAATCAGCCGGGCCACTTGGTATCATCCTTCACGGGTATCCGTCTCTGCACATCCAGCGCGTGGTCGAAGCTGACCTTGCCGCAGGTCTTCTTCACCTCATCCACCGCGAACTTACGAAGGGCCTGACGGTCGATGTCGTCCACTCGGAAGTGGGCGGCGATAGTGTGGCAGGCCATGTTGAGCTCCACCGCCCACTTGAAGAGGAGCGAGCGGAGCCTGTCGTTGTTGTTTTCGAGGATGCCCTTCATGACTGTTGAGACAGCCTCCGGGAGATACTTGGAGGCGTCGTCGCACTCAAGATAGCCCAGGTAGAACTGGATCGCTTTTTCTGCCAGCTCGCTTCGGCTCTGACAGTTGGCTTTCGCCATAAGAGCGTCCATTTTCTGAATCGTTTCGGGTTTGAGCCAGAAAGTAGCTCCTTTGCGTTTATCGTCGCTCATACGTCCTCCATTTCCGTTCCGCACAGCCAAAAGAGGGTCAAAGCCCTTGAAAACACTGGACTTTTACTCCTCTGTGGTGCGGAAATCTAATTTTTCAGTAGAAAACGGTGCGCTTTCCTTGCGCAGAAAAGCCCCGCACTGCGGGGCGTTGTGGGTGAGCCGTGCCGCAGCGCGGTGCGGCTCTTTATCTTGTCCAAGAATCGAACGGGGCCAAAAGCCTAAAAACGGGCTCTTGACCTCGCCCGACAGCGGCTCAAAAAGCCGCTCCTGTTTTGCGTAGTGCGCCTGCCCCACGCGGATAGGGAAAACGGCACACGGGGCGAACAGCGCCGCGACAGGGCGGGTCACATGGACTGGCCCATCATGGTGGGGCCGC
This sequence comes from uncultured Oscillospiraceae bacterium, assembly GCA_947589545.1. Taxonomy (GTDB): domain Bacteria; phylum Bacillota; class Clostridia; order Oscillospirales; family Oscillospiraceae; genus RUG626. The sequence goes on from CANQBA010000027.1 coordinate 44,471, forward strand.
CGCATTGCTGTTGGACGCTCATGGTCTGCTCCGGGTCGCGGCACTGGATGCGGATACCGTTGCAGTCGTAGCCCACGGGCTTGAGGATGCGTTCTTTGAGAACATAGAGCAGGGACTCGGTGTCGAACTTGGTTTCCATGTAGAGGCCCTCGTCTATTTTTATGGGTGAGTCCATGCTGTCCTTATCTCCAAGGAGTACCCTGTCCCGTCCGAAGACCTTCCCAGAAATACTCATGAGCCTGTCGTGCATGGCAGGGTCGCTGTTGCAGTCAGCGAGGACCGCGGAGACGGCCTTCTTCCATGTCGTCGCCTCGACCGTCCTTCCGTCAGGGAAGCTCACCGAGAGAGGGCGCTTGCCCTTGAAGACAGAGGGGTGTATGTCCAGAGGGAGAGAGCGGCTCTCCGTCTGAGGCACCTGCCCGAAGAGCAGAGCGTCGATCCTCCTGTCTACCGTCTCGTGGAGCTGGGCGCGGAGTTCCTCGATGAGCTCCACGGGGAGTTCACTGTTTGTTCGTTCCATCCGTACCACCTCACATCGTCTGCCCCATCATGGGAGCGGGAGCGTGCGTCTCGACCACTGGCGTCAGCTCCTTACCACTAAGCTTCTCCGCGAAGATCTCCTGCCGCCGCTCTTGGCGCTGCTGTGTCTTGCGGTTGGCGGCGTAGGCGGCGACGGAGAGGTCGTGGAATTTGTACTCATGCCAACCGCCGCACTCGTCAAGTGTGGAGAGCGTCTCGGCATCCACGTCCACCATGAACACGCCCACCACACGGCCGGTGTTATCCACACGCTCCGCGAGGGCAGACTTGAATTCGGTGACGTCGCACTCACGTACTTTGTAGAGGGTGGACGCGAATGGGGCGTCCGTACTGAGGTAGTTTCGGATGCTCCCTGAGACATTGAGCAGGCTCATCCCGCCCTCGCTGATGAGAAAGCTGTCCCGTCCATCCTCAGTCACCTTCAGAGCGGAGAACCGACGCTGGGCCTCACGCTCCTGTTCCATCCGCTCATCCTCAGCGCGGATCTCCCGGCGGATGTCCTCGCGGACCTGTTCGGGGAGCTGCTCTATTAGCCCATTAAGCAGCTCCTCCATCTTTTTCTGGAGGTCGTGGCCGGGCAGATGCTCCTCCAGAGCGTCTGCCCAGCGTTCGTCTATCCAGAGGGATATTTCTCTGCTTGACATTTTGTTTTCACCTTCCTGTTTCGTATTCTTTCTTACTGTGGACGCAGCCTCCGCTTCTCGCTCGGCCAGATACTCCGCACGCCATTCGTCCAGCGGTGTGCCGCATTGCTGGCAGTAGTCACGCATCTGCGCGAGGAGCGTGGCGCGCTCGTCATCGGAGAGCAGGTATCTCATGGGGATGTCCACGCCGTCATAGCGGCAGAGGGTCAACTCCAGAACACCCACCACCTCGCCGGCGTCCAGATTGTAGTCGGCGTACACGTTCAGCCAGCTGTCACTGTCGTTTTTATCGAAGTGTGTGCCGAACAGCGCGTCCACATCACAGTTGATGGCGAGGTAGAAGTTGAGGAGGTTGTCCATTTCCTCAATACTGGCATCGGGAAAGAAATCTCTCTCGTTGAGCGGCCGACTGGCTTTGAGAGTGACAGGAACCGCGGCGAGAGCGGTCTGCCCCTTCACCTCATCCACCATCCTTCTTCACCTCCTCCTTCACAGCCGCCACAGACGTCGCTGGCTTTGGCGCGGGCTTGGGTTTGGGGCGGGAGGCGGGGGCGCCGCGGCTCTCGATGTACTCCCGCACTTCTTTGGG
>CANQBA010000028.1 GCA_947589545.1 uncultured Oscillospiraceae bacterium
GGCCTGTCCGGCCTCCCCGGCTTCTACGGTTCCGGCTCTCGCGGCTTCGCCTTCGGCATCCCTGCGCTCTCCGGCCTCTCTGACGGCGGCTGTTTCCCGGATCGTTTCCGTTCTAACCGTATCTGCGGCGTTTTCCGGGCTTCCGGTTCCTCGACCGGCCCTGTCCGCTCCGCGAACCGCCATCTCTCCGGCCGTCGTATCCACGCCGGCCGCTCCGGTCATATGCGCAAGGTTCTTCCTATTGGACTCGACTGCGCTCTTTGCCCTGTCGGCGGCACGCTCACCGTCTACGGTTGTCTGACGGTCAACTGTCGGCGACACCTCGCCGCTTCGCTCCGCCGCTGATGACAGCGTAAGCTCCTCCGGCGCGACCTCGACGTACTCCCCGCGAAGCGGAATCGCTTCTGCTGCCGTCCTGTAGCCTTCGTCAGTTCCCCGTTCCTCGCTTTCCGGCGCAACCACGCCCCTGGCGCGGCGCGGAAGCTCCTCCGTCAGCTCCTCACGGCTGACCGCAGCCGTTTCCGGCGCCTCCGGGCCCACACCTTTCCGGCCGTGTCCCGCCCCTGAGGCGTCGCCTTCCTCCCTGGCATTTTGTGATATATCGGGCTTTTCTGTCTCACCGGCCACGGTGCGGCCCTCCGCCATTTCCACCGTCCCGGTTTCTCCGGCGGTATCCGCCGTATCCTCATCCGCTTCCCCCCGAGCCCGGTTTTTACCGGCTCTCCGGGGCGCGGCCCCATTTTCACGCTCCCTTTTGGCGCGGTCTTCCTGCACGTGAGCGCGCCGGGTGTCCTCCCCCGTCTCACGTCCAGCCCTGAATGTCTCTTCGCCGCTCCGTTCAGGCCCCGCGTCGGCTGCCAGCGTCAGCTCCTCGGGTGTTACCGGCCTATCCTCATTGAAGACCGGCACCGCCCTTGCGGGCCTATCCTCGCTCTCGATCCCCACGTCCTCCCGGCGGTTCTCCGGCGAAATTTCGCCGCTCCCACCGGTTCCTTCCCCGGTTCTGTCCCGCGTCCCGGTGAGCGCCGCGTAAGCCTTTTCCCCGTCCGCGCCCTCCGTGATCTCAGGATTTTCCCGGTTTTGCGCCTCTCTTCGGCGCGACCTGGACGGTCTTCCCGTCTCCCTATCCCCGTGGGCGCTCTGCCCCCGGTCGTTATCGCGGACACCCTGTCTGCGCTCGTTGTCAACAGTATGTGCGGCGGCGCCGGCTCCGCCGTCCCTATCGGTAACGGCCGCGCTCCCCGCCTGAGCTTCGCGTTTCGCAAGCTCGTCAAATTTCTCCGTTATCTCCCGCGCGGCGCTCTCGGCGATCTTCTCGCCTATCCTCTCCGCCGCCCGTGCCGCTGTCTCCGGGCTTCTCTCCTTCATGCCCGATGTTTTGAGCTCCGTCTCGGCGCCTCTCACCGCAAAGTCCGCGCCGCTCAAATCCGTTCCGCCGGATGTCACGGCTCTGTCCGCGGCAGCTCTGCCCACTTCTCCTGAAGCCGCGCCGCTTCCGGCGGTCTCGCTTCCGGCGGTCTTCGCGCCGCCCCGGCCCACATCCGCAACTCGCTGCGTCTTCCCGCCGGGCTCCCGGTAAATGCCCTCCTCCCGCATGGTTCTCAGGGTATTTACGAATTTCTCGCTTATCCTCGCGATCCCGCCCGGCTGGGCCGTCCCCGCCGTATCCGGAACCGACAGCGTCATAGGGAAGGAAATATGCTGATTTATATTCTGAAAAAAGCTTCTGCTCTCGGCGGGCTGTGCGGCGTCTCTCTCCCGATTTTGGGGCATTTGGGCGGGCTCACGGCGCTCGCGTATCCGTTCAATGCGCTCAAGTATCCGCTCCACCGTCTCGGTGCGCTCGCGAAGCTCCCGCGCCTCCTGTTTGAGCTCAAGCGTCAGCTTGACCTCCACATTCACCGCCGGCGCCTCCGCTTTCGCCGCCGTCTCCGCCTCTGGCTCATTCAGGAGCTCCAGGGGCACAAAGGAATAAACCCCCTCCGCCTGTCCTGTCCGGGCAAGGATCTCCTCCGCCAGGGCATGGCTCAGTGCGCCGAAGGGGGACAGCATAAGCTTATTCTTATCCAGCACGGCCATATCTGGCCGCACGGTCGCAATATTTTCCATCAATAACACCCATTGTGAATGAGCACGATCTGCTCGACGAAAAGATTCGGCTGGTTACTGTCAAGGGTGGGGCCCACATATTTTACCATATGCGCGCCTACCACCGTCCAGATGCGTTCTACCCCGCCAAAGCTGTTGCGCATGGTGATCGTCCCCGCCAGCGGTGTGTCCATGCCTGAGTTGGTGGCTATCATGATCAGGGATCCCATGCCGGAGTTGGTGATCGTGCCGTGGGACAAAATCAGCTGACTCGGTTTTGTTCCGTTGAAGAAAAATCTGGGATAATTGGAGCCGCCCTCGCTGTAGACCTGATAGTCCACCTCCATACCAAGGCCCTCCACGTGCATAAACTCCCCGATCAACGCTCCGGGGATCCCAATGAGCATCACGTCAAAATACGCGCCTGACAATATACCCATGGAAACACGCTCCTTTCCCTGATAATTCCGCGGCTCATTTCAAAATACGGCCCTTACCGCCCGCGGCCGCTGCGCCCGCGCCGGTATCTGTCTCCGGGGTGGACGTGGATCCTGAACACCGCAAGGCAAGGCCGGCCGTTTGTCATTGTGTTGCGAAGCTATCGCGCTCCTGTGGTACGCCTGAGGCCCGTGTTGGCGAAGGTGATGTTCTCCACAAGCACCTCGCTGCGGCTGGCGTCCATAGGGGAGAGCTCATAGCCTATGGGAAAAGCGTTCATAAGCGTCCAAGTCACGCCCGGCTCGCCCTGGCTGTTGATGGCGACAATGTCAATGTCCCGCTTCATGTTCACGCCTGACGGCCCCGTAAAATCTCCGGCCGAGGCGGAAAGCAGCCAGTCCATAAAAGCAAAATCGCCTACCACGCCCCGGCTGAGGGTGACCGGCGAGAAACGGGTAGTCACAGGCAGTATTTCGGCCACTCCGCGGTTGTCGTCACCTGAGCGGCCCTCGACCGTCTGAACCTGCATCTGTATCCCGGACAGCCGCGTGAAAGCCGCGGACACCTGTCCTCCTCCAACGCTCACAAGGAACCTGAAGGACTGCAGGGGATCCTCCACCGGCGGTGTTCCCAGTATCCCGTTCATTACCGGCATTCCGGCTTCGTCCGTCGGCATCATCTCTCACCTGCGCTTTTCAACGAAATTCCACGCTCTTTTTGTCGTCGCCGCTGAGCTTCTTGTTGATCGCGGATACTTCCCGGCACCAGCGGCGGCGCTCCCAGTGATCCAACGCCATAAGCTCCTCGCCGGACCAGTGCAGATAATAGGCCAGAAACGCCATCTCCTGATAGAGACGATCCTGGGGATAGAGCGTCACTCCCCCCGTGAGCCCGCGCGACAGGCCGCCCTCCCGGCGTGGTATGTCCCGCCAGTCCCACACACCCGACTCCTCCCAAGGCGCCGGTATGCGCAGGATGTTCAGCCAGTCGTTGCTGCCGTCGGCCCACTCTAGCCCAACAAAAAATCCAGCGGTACCTCCACACGCTCGTTGCAGTGGGGACAGACGAACTGGTAGTGCGGCATCTCCGACATATTTATGCGCTGGTACATATCCTGAAGATACGCAAGATCCATGGTGAAAAGCCCCTCGATAACGCGGGTGTTGACCATGCTCAGCGTGCCGAGCTTGGTGATGACACGGCTGAGGAGAACGATGGTGAGGTAGCCCTGATTCTGCTGTACCTTGGGGTCACGTAACGGCAGGATCTCGTCAGCCGCCGTCGCCAGACGCATGACGCCCTTCTTGTGAACGGTGCCGGACTGATCCACATAACCTTTTGGCAGCTCAAATTCAAATTCAGTCTGCATAATCTTCCTCCGGGACTTATTTCCCTTGCGTTCCGCGGGCCGCTGAGGGCCCGCGGAACGAAGATACGCGTTTTACGCCGCGTCAGATAGCTGACGGCTCGCCGGCGGGACCGCCGGGGATGTGCTCCAGACCCTCGTGGCAAAGCTCAAGGGACTGGATGGCCACCTCGCCGCCCATACCGTTGAGGTCGGGGACGGTATAGCCCACAGGCCAGGCGTTGATAAGGTTCCACTGAGGACCGGGCGAACCCGCGTCGTCAATGAGGGTGATGGTCACGTTGTGACGGACGATGCCCGTCGGAGGAGCGGTGTTGGTGGGCGCAACGGAGTTGAGCCAATCCAGGAACTCGCTGTCGTCGGAGACGCCCCAGCGGAGGGTCACGTTGCCGAACTTGGTGAGGCCCGGGAGCTTGCGGGGGGTATTTCTGAGGTCGTCGCCCTCGCGGTACTCAACGGCGTCGATAGAGGAGCTCATACCGGAAACTTCCGAGAAACCCGCACGGCTGATCCCATCGATCTCCACCTGATACCGAAATACTCTGTATGGATAATTGATGGCCATTTGACTATTTCATCCTTTCCTGTTTGATCTTGGGGTGTCAGCCCTCACCGCCGCTGGCAGTCTTCTGGGTGATACGGAAGATGACGAACTCGGCGGGCTTCACGGGGGCGATGCCGATCTGGCAGATGAGGCGTCCATTGTCGATGTCGTCCTGGGTCATGGTCGTGGGGCCGCACTCAACGAAGAATGCCTCGGAGGGGCTGGTGCCCATGAGGGCGCCGTCACGCCAGCAGGTGGCCAGGAACGACTCGATGGTGCGTGTCACGCGTCCCCAGAGCACCTGGGAGTTGGGCTCGAACACCACCCAGTTGGTGTTGGCCTTGATGGACTCCTCGATGTAGATGAAGAGCCTGCGGACGTTCAGATACTTCCAAAGTCCGTTGGAGCTGATGGTACGGGCGCCCCAGACGCGGATGCCGCGGCCGGTGAAGGCCCTGATCAGGTTCACGCCGATGGGGTTAAGGATATCCTGCTCGCCCTCGTTGTAGGCGCAGCTCAGGCCAGTGCACCCGTTGACGACCTCGTTGGCGGGCGCCTTGTGGACGCCGCGGCTGGTGTCGGTGCGGGCGTAGATGCCCGCCATGGCGCCGGAGGGCGGGAAGTACGCGCTGTGCTTCGCGCCGGCGTCGTACATCTCCAGCCAGGGGTGATACATGGCGGCATAGGTGGAGTCGTACATGTCACGGAAGTTGGCCACATCGTTGGTCTTCTTCAGCTCGATAGGCACGTCAAGAATGGCAAAGCAGCTCTTCTTGTTCTCGCAGAAGCCGATGAGCGAAGACTGAACCTCCGGGGCGGTGATGCCGGGGACGGCCATCACGGAGACGTTGTTGTTCTCAAGGAACGCCTGAAGTCCGGTGCGCTTGCCCGGGCCGTCGTCCTTGCCGAGGAACGCGTCAGCCGTAGCCGTGAGGACGGAGCCGTTGGAGCCGCCGGCAAGCGTCAGCACCAGGGGATCCTTTGCGCCGCCGCACTGCTCGAAGGGTACGATGGAACCCTTGGGAGCCGGAACCTCCTTGCCGTCCTTGTCCTTTGCGGGGGCGGCGGGCTTGGCGGGAGCGGCGATCTCTACGCGGATAAGCTCGCTCTTGGCAAGGCGCGTGACCGCGTTGTTCAGAGCGCCCGGCTTGAGGGAAAGGCCCTCATAGGTCTCCACATTCTCGCCCAGACGCGCGGTGATGGAGATCTCGCAGGTCTTTATGTACTTGGCCGTGCCGACCTTGGTGTCGGCCACGTCCAGCGTGCAGGGGGCGTCAAGGGTGACGACCTTGTCAAGGGCCCCCTTGACGGTGGCGTAAGCCGTGGTCTTGCCGTCAAAGAGCTCGACCACGTCGCCGGGGTTGAAGCCGTCGGCATTCTTCAGCGTGAGATCCGCGCCGTTGACTGCCATGACCTGGGTCTTTGCTTTGCTGGCGGGCGCGACGGTGACGCGCATATCCTCCGCCCACGCGCCGGGGTTGGCCGCTGTGATCTTCAGCACGCCCGTGACGATAGACGCCGCCTTGGCGTCGCCGGGAACCGCGCGCATGATGTAGGCTCTGGAGCCGCCGTTTTTGAAGAACTGCTCCACCGCGTAGGGGAGGAACCTGTTCCCGCCATAGCTGGCCTCGCTCAGATAACCGCCATACATGCGCTTGTAGTCTGCAAAGCTTGTTACCAGCTGGGGCTGTCCGACCACCGGGCCCCGCTCCGCCAGGCCGATGAAACCGGCAGTGCTGGTGCTCACGCCTTGCATGGGTGTCGCGCCGGAATCGTATTCCTCAACGTAAACACCCGGAGAAAGATACTCTGCCATGTTTTTGTTGCTTCACGCCGTGCGCTGAAAGGCGTGAAGCACCCTCCTTTCTGCCATTGAATTACTAAAATATTGCTGCAGCTTTCCAAAAACGTGTTGTTCGCACGTGTTAAGGACAAAATTTATCCCAGAACCACACCATGACGGACGAGCCGTACTCTATGGCCCTGCACAGCCTCTCTCTGGCCTCCACCGCCTCCGTCAGCTCATCGCCGATCCGGTAGACCGCGCGGCCCTCTGTCAGGAAGAAGCTCCCCCTCACAAGGCTGCTGTTTATCTCACTGCACGCCCGCAGTGCCCGCGCCTCATCTATGACCTTCGCGGGATGTATGAAGTAGCAAAGCGCCCTCGGCCCTTCGCATTCGCAAACTGTCTGCCACTTGCACCCGGAGGCCGTCAGCACAAAGCTGAACCTTCCGTCCTCCCGGCGGTGGTCCACGCCGCTGTCCTCCAAAAGGGCCTCAAGCTCCGCCCCGGCGTCCACCGTGAAATCAAACTCCATCGCGTCACCCTCCGTAGGCGAAGGCCCCCGGGCTGGCGGCCGCCGTGGCTCCCGCGCCCGCGTCCACACCAGGCGCCGTAGTCAGCGCCGGCTTGTCCACGCTCGCCTCAAAGGGCTCCGTCACAGGCGCTTCCCCCAGGGAAAAGCCGTGGAGCTCAGGCTCAGGCGTCCCGGCGGCGATAAGCTCCGCCATCGCGCTGTTGCCAATGGTTCCGGCCAGCTCCTCAAGATCCGCCGGCGGCAGATCCATCGCCACCGTCCCCGTCAGGATCAGCCGCCCCATCAGCGAAGCCCTGGTCAGGCTCTCCGCCTCCCGCGCTCCCGGTGTAGTCTCCGGCTCCCGGGTCGAGCGTACCGGGCTCGTCTCCTTCCGGCTCGTCTGATCCAAATGGGCTGCCACCGTGCTCCTCCGTTCCGCCCTCTCCCGGTTCGCCGTCGTCCGGCGGCGTCTCGGGTACGAAAAGCTCCTCAAGAGCCTCGGTCAACGACTGAACGAAGCCCGGTTCCTCAAGCTCCGCCAGCGCCTCGTTGGCTCTGTCGGACAGGAAACGCAATTTATTCATAAACTCGGTTCTCATCCGCGCCTTCTTGTCTATCAGCGCGTGAGTCCGGTTGACAGCGTTTTGCAGGATGCCTCTCTCGTCCGGCCCAAGGCCGCCGTCCTTCATCCTTGCGTAGTATTCGCCCAGCTGCTGTTTCTCCCGGCTGTCGTCCAAAAACGGATACATCCGCCTCAGGGTGTCCGCGCCGTAGGCTCCCGCCTCCGTCTTGCTGAGCCCCCCGTTCACCAGGTCCTGTATGTCCTCCACAGTCCGTCTGGCGTCCCGCAGTGTGTCCACCACGATGCCGACGGCGCTGTCCACGAAGGTTCTGTTGAAGGCCACCTTATCCGGGTTGTGCCCCGGCACGTTCCTCACCTGCGAGCCGTGGTCGAAAAGCTTCCTCTGCTGCTCGCGTCTCGGCTGGGACTGCCCGATGGTCTTTTTGAGGCAGGAGAACAGCATCATCTTTCCGGTGCCCCTCAGAACGGCCCCCGACATGGTGCCGCGCTGGAAGGCCGTCTCCGAAAACCGGCTGAGCATTCCCTGATCCTCGGGATTTTTCATCTCGTAGAACGATCTGGAGGACGCCGGATCCGGCAGATCCTTATTCTCCATGCCCATCGCCGTATCCTGTCCCGGCCGGGCCTCCTTTTGAAGGATGTCCCTCTCCTCGCCCCTGGCGCCCCGCTCCCTTTTCTCCTCCGGCTCTTCGCCGGCCTGCTGCGGTGCCTCGCCTCCGGCTTGTCCGGCCATATGGCGGCGCCCCATGGCGTCGAAGTTCAGCTGGAAGCTCTCGGTGACGTGGTACAGCGGATCGCGGTACTGAAAATCCTCGGCGCCGGCGGCCCAGGCGATGTTCCGCCTCACCTCGTGCTCCAGCGGCGCCTTCCCGGTGGGAAGCGGCTTTTGCCTTTTTATCCGCGTCTGGATCATTGTGCGCCTCTCAGTGCGAGGGACATGCTCCTCGCCACCTGTCCGAAGGTCAGCGGCCTCATGAGGAAGTCCGTGCAGTGTATGCGAACGCTCCCCACGGCGTATTCCCGCGTGTCGTCAATGAGGATTATCCTCATTGACGGACTGCGTTCCCTCAGCCGCCGTGCCGCCATAAATCCCGCGCTCCCGCCGAAGGCGACGAACGCGACCTCAAAGAGGGCGTCGGAGCTTTCGAGCTGCGTTGGGTCCTTAAAGCACTCGACGGACACCGTGAGGCCGTAAAGCGTTCCGTAGCGGTTTATCCATTCCGTCAGGAGCCGCTCTCCCTCACGGGAGCTTTCACAGACCGCAATCCTCATGGTCGATCCCCCACGTCCTCACCTCACCCGTGCCTCCGGCCTGAGCATATCATATAACATTATCGACAGACTTTCAAATAATCCGACGTGAACGGCCCGATTCGTACCCGAACGGGTAATATCCCGTCACGTCAGGTATCTTTTGAAAGTCCCTGGGGAAGCCCTGACCGTGCCGGACAGGTCCCTGCCTGTCCGAGCCTCTCCCGGCGCGGCTCACTTCCCGAACTTTTTCTTATAAAGGTCGCGCACGGAGTTGATTTTCTCGATCTCCGTCACAGGCATGGTGTCCGCCGCCTGCAGCCCGGCAAGGTCCACGCTCTCGTCCTCGTTATCAAAGAGGTTTCCAAGTCCCACATTCCCGTGCTTTTTCATCGCCCTTCGCCGGTATGCCCTCTTTTCCTTGTCGCCCATTTTGAGGATGCCGCTCTTGTCGTTGGCAAGCACATTTGCCTCGTTGCGCTTGGCTTTATTGATGCTGTGTCGGAAGTAGTCCTTCTTGAAATCATAAAGCGGATTCGGCGCATTTGGGTTGGCTTTTTTTGCCGCCTCTTCGTCGGCGTATTCGCTGTACGACGAGAGCACATCCTGCGCCGCCATGTAATACTGGGTCAGGTTCACGAACTCCTGATCCTCCTCGCTGTCCGGGTCGAAAAGCTCCGGCCCCAGCGACGCCATTTCCATAGCGTCCTGAGTCCAGTGGGTATCCTTAAAAAATTCCCCCGCCTGATTGAAGGCGTCCGCCGGGTGGAGCTGCGTCATCATCACGCCGTATTTGTCCCTTGCGGACTTTATGCCGCCGTAGTATACCCCCTTTATCTTCTTCAGGGCCTCGTTGGTCGTCGCGCTCTCGCCGGCGGCTCTCGCCCGCTCCTCCTCGTTTTCGGAGTTGGGATCGGCGGCGCCCTTCCTGCGCTTCACCATCGCGTCCATCAGCATCTTTTTTATCTCATCCTGGCTCATGCCCTGCTTCAGCGCATTTTCCATGATCCATGTTCCGCTGCGACGCATATTGGTCCTCAGGCTGTCCCCCGCCCCGGTTATGAGAGATAAGTCCCCCGTGGCGTATTTCTCCCCATCATGCTTAAACTCCTCATGGAACCATTCTTGCAGCTCCTCCGGTACCTCATGATCAGAGTTGAAGTTCCCGGCTTTTCCTATCATCTGCATTTTCGCCCTGTTTACCCGTCCTTCTCCCATGGCCAGATTGTAAGAGTCCACCTGCGCACGCTCTCTCGGCGTTGCGTTATCCGTTAAAGTCGGCGCAGCCGGTATGTTTCCGGGTGTATCTCCGGTGACCGGCATGTTCAGCGACATTCTTCGCTTCTCCTCCGCGTCGTACGCCTTCGCCAGCTTCTTCCGTTCGGAATATCCCAGATCTCTGGCGTTGCCCTTCATTCCGGTGCGCTCCATCTGGATATCCGCCTTCTCCTCATGCTTCTTCGCCTGCATGGGCCCCGCGGCGCTGACGGCGGAGCTTGTGCCGATGGGGGTCACGGGTCCTGAATACACGCTCTCCCCCTGCGCCGCCATCATGCCCTGTCTGTCGGCCTGTGCCTCGAGGTGGGCGTCATTCAAAAAGCCTCTCCCCGCGCTCTCGCCTCTCGCCTGGCTGACAACGTGGCTCAGCTCATGCCCCAAAAGCGCCTGGCCCGCCGTGCTTGTAAGATCCAGCTTCCCCGGCGCGAAGGCTATGTTGGACCCCTGCGTCACCGCCTCGGCTCCCGCCTCGGCCACCGTGTCGGACTCAAAGAGCCTCACATGGGAAAAATCCGCCCCGAAGGAGTTCTCCATCTTCTCCCTGATCGCGTCCGGCAGATCCACCCGGGAACCCATCTGCTCCCCGGTGGGACGGGCCCCCGCGGCAAGCTCCGCCGTGGACGGCCCCGCCTGCGCTTTTTGCGGCGCGGGCGAATCCTTTTGCTGCTCCCTTCTCTTCATATATATCTGTGACATGCTTGTTCCCTCCTAAAGGCCCTCGGGCCCATAATACTGCGTTATGGCTCTTCTCGACCGTCTTCGGCGCTGTCCTCCGTCTCACCTTCGGCGCCGTCCTCCGTCTCCTTCGGAACGCTCAGACGCACCGAGCACACGTGCTCCTCATACTCCACGCATTTGCCCCGCATGAGCCCCCGGGCCAGCCGCTCGGTGTGCTCGTTGATGGCTGAAAAATAAAAGGGGAAATGCCCGCCCCGCCTGTAAAAGCACCGGTTCAGCAGGTCCGTCAAAAGCGATGTGAACGCCGTCGCCGGAGCGTCCTGGCGGCTGACGGCGCTCAAAAGCACAAATCCCCCGTCCCGGCTCTCCTCGCACAGCAGATACGCCGCCACGCGCCCATTGAGGACCAGCGCCACCGAAAGCTCCGGCTCCGCCTGTCCCCTGAGCAGTCCCCAGGACAGCATCTCCGGTATGTCCCCGGCCGCCAGAAGCTCCGTGAGCTGCTCCTCGGTGAGCTCTGAAAATGCCCGAACGTCCTTCGGCGTCCTCCACGCCGGCGTGAACGCTGCGCCGAGTATCCCGTGATCCGCGTAGTCCCTTGACTGTGCCATGAATGTCCGCGAGCGTAGCGCGGGGGCAGTGAACCCGGCGGATATCAGGAGCGCGTCCATCGCCGCCAGCTCCTCCCCCTTGAGGGTGTAGTCCGCGGACAGCGTCTCTACCCCCACCTCAGCCAGTATGTCCATGACCTCCTGAAGGAGCACACCGCCTATACCGCTGCCGCGCGCCGCCTCGTCCACGAAAAGGTCCGTCAGCTCCGCGCCGCGGGCCCCGTCCGGGACAGCCGCCGCCGCTCCCACCGAGTGGCGCCCCAAGGCCGCCCCGATCGCCAGCACGTCCGCGTCCTCCCACTCAACGGCCGTCGCCGTGTCGGGGAGGAGGTACTGGCGAAAACCCGGCAGCTCCCGGCGGTCAATGTATCTGAGCGTTAACTCCATCTTATCCTCCCCCTTCCCGCCCTTAAAGGGAATACTCCTGCCCACTCCATCATACTATCTCAAATTATACTACTGTTCGCGGTTTTTGGGGATGGTTTTCAGTCCGTTTCAGCCCCGTTTGCGTCGCCCCTTGCCCCTTTTTCGGCAAAAAGCGTTTTGGAAGCGGCTTTTTTTGGCGGGGGGTTCTTGATGTTACTGCCAAAGCGTGATCACTGCTGTTGTCGTGGATATGTCCCAATGTACCTGAAAAGCTTTGCAAGACACGACAAACGGTGGTACAATAACAGTGAAGAGCTGTCTCGGCTCCCTCCGGGAGGAGAGGCGCGGGCAGCGGGAGCGCTGGTTGGATTTGTCCGCCGCTGCGGAATGTGGATCACAAAGGAAAACGGATGGAAGCCGGATTGGCTGTCCGGCTTCCGAGTCCAAATTTATTGTAACAGGAGGTCGCCATGTACTCCCTTGAGACAATGGAAAAAACCAGTACGGTCATGGGCAGGAAGGCCGACTCTGAGACCACCGCCGGCGGCGGTGAGTTGGGAGCGCCCAATTCATCCATGAGCGCGGCCGGAGATGCCGGAGCGGGCGGCGGGAACGGAAACGACGGAAGGCCGTCTCTGGATCAGGGCATGAGGGACAAGATCGCCTCGCATTTCGGCGATATACAGGGCGTGAAGGTGCACTACAACTCGTCCATGCCGGGGCTCGTCGACGCGGAGGCGTACACCAGGGGCGACGACATCTTTCTCGGCCCCGGACAGGAGCGCCATCTGCCCCACGAGCTGGGCCACGTTGTCCAGCAAAGACGCGGATCCGTACCCACCACGGAACGCTTGGCCGGTATGGCCGCCAACACCGACCCGGCCCTCGAGCACGAGGCCGACGTATTGGGGCGGCAGTTCCAGGGCGTCCTCCCGGACACGGGCATGGGCGATACGATGGCCTACGGCCCTGTATCCACAGCCGCTCCGACGGTTTCCGCCACGGTGCAGATGGCCGGGCACAAGGGCGTCATGATATTCGGCAATGGCAAAATCATGAAACGCATCGAGAAGAACGAGTACGAAAGCTTCAAAAGGGTCATGCAAGAGCAGAGCAGCGACGACCCGGAGGTCAGCAGACGCGCCCTCGCCGCTTTCCCCAAGATACACAATGTTTATGAGAACGCCGACAGTATCAGCGATTCCCCACCGGGCTACGACCCGGAAAAGTTTCGCCAGTGGAAGTCGGCCGGCCAGGCCGACGACTACTACGTCGAGATGGAGAGTCTGGGCGGCAGCGGCGTGTCCATAAAGGACTTCAAGGTGGGCACCACCACCGCCAACACCAGGGAACTCTATCAGCACGGTCACAAGGGCAGCGAAAAAAGCGCCATGAAGAAGCAAAAGAGGATGAACGGGAACGACGACCTCCGCTCTGAGACCGGCAAATACGGCCTTCGCGACTCCGACGCCATCCAGCACGGCATAAATCCCATCCGCAAGTTTTTGGCGGGCCAGAATATAAAGACTCTGGAATCCGTGCGCAGGCAGGTCCAGGGCCGCCAGTACCCGCCGAACAGCCCGGTGATCCAGGATCTGGAAGCCATTGAGAACTACTTCCAACAGTCCGATACCGTATACATAGCCTCCAGCGTCATCGTTCAGTGGCATAATAATCCCGAGGATGCCGGCAAGGACAGAGCGAGGCTCATAGACCTGGCCCACCCCTTCAGCAGGGAAGAATTCCCAGAGGATTTTGAGGAGATCAAAAAGGGTATGCTCCTGGGCATCAGGAACGTGAAGAACCTCCTCACCGGCAATAAGCTCCAGACAGCCGACGAAAAAGCCGCCGCCGACCAGGCAGAGGCGGATCGGGCCGCCCAGAACCAACGCACCGCCGAGGCGGAGCTGCCGCCTTCCGCGTCATCCTCCGGCGAGGCCGCTGCGGCTCCGGTTCCCGCGTCCCTTGTCGCCTCCGACCAGGAGACCGCCAGCGCCCAGCATCAGATACAGCAGAACACCCAGGAAAATCAAGGCTCCGAGGACTCCGCCGAAGCGGAATCGGCCGTAGACGCCAGCACCGGCGCGGGAGGAGTCCAGGCCAAGGGCGGCCGCAGACGCGGAGGCTTCAGGAATTGGCTCCGGCGGCTCTTCCGGCGGAGGTAGACTCCGGCGCCGCCATACCGTAACCGTCAATTCATACACCGTAACAACACGAAGCACCCGGCCGAACCTTGTGTTTGGCCGGGTGCTTCTCTGTCCGGTCAGAGACTGTTCATATTTACGCGAAAGCAAAAAAGGCGGCAAAAGCCCATCATAATGGCGATCCGCCGTCATGATGGGCTTTGCTTATTCAGCTTTCAGCTTTTAACTTTCATCTTCCCCGGTACCGGCTCCGCCGCCGGTTCGCTTCTTCCAGCGCCTATGTGAGGCGCCTGTAGGGATCCAGGCCGTTCTCCTTCGCCGTCTCCAGGAGGCTGAACGGCACGGTGCGGCAAACGCGGGGCGTGTCCGTTGCGGCTTCACGCTTCCCAGGGACAGATAAGGCGTTCAGCGGTTCGCAGCAGATCCTCCCGCGCGACCCCGGAGCTGAGCACCAGGATCACACAGCCCTGCTCCTCCACGGGCATGACAAGGCGCAGCGTCCCGCCGGACGCCAGGAGCGAGGCTTCCCGGTTCTTCACCCGAACGTCCAGAACCTCCTCCGCTGTCAGATCCATGTCCAGCTCCCGGCCGCCCAGGTACAGGCAGGAGGCGTCGATGAAGCTCCCGGAGGCGTCGGCGTAGTACCTGCGGTACTGGGTGGGGCCGTCGTCGCTGAATTTAAGTTCAAAGCCCCAGGGCAGCCAGGACGCCTCAAACCGGGGGGCGGAGACGGACAAGCCGACGCCCATGGGGGCCGTCCCCACCTTCAAACGCACCGAGGCCCGGAATGTCTCCGAGGCGGCCATAGCCGAGGTGAAAAGGAGCACGCCGAGACAGGCAAAGACCGCCGTCCGTCTCAAAAAGCCCCCGGCAGCGGCGCCCGCCTTGCGCCAGCGCTCCCGCCGGTAATGGCGGCGCAGGGTGTCGCTCAGGGCGTCCGGCTCCGGGAGACGTGGGGCGGGGCCGAGCTGCGCGATCAGCCGCTCCCCCTCCGCCCGGGCGGCGTTCTCCATCAAAAGCCGCAGAAGAGCGTCCTCATAATTCTCCATGAGCCTCTCATGCTCAGTCATTTTCCTCCGCCTCCCTCTTCCTTATGGCGCTTATGACCCGGCGTCTTGCGCGGGTCAGCATCATGCGGATGCTGTCGGTCTTGACGCCCAGCTCCGCCGCCAGCTCCGCGTCGCCGTATCCCAGAATGTACTTGCCTGTGAGGAGCAGCCGGTCCGTTTCCGAAAGCTCCGCCAGGATCTCTCTCATGTGCGCGCCCCGCTCCCGAATATCCATAAGCTCCTCCAGCGTCGGGGCGTCCGGCTCCGGCAGGCCGTCATCCTCCCCGGCAAAGCTCATATGCCGCCGCTCCAGGTCGCGCCGCCGCAGGTGGTTGATGGCCGTATTGCGGACGGTCTGAACCACATAGGCCGCCTGAACGGGCCGCTCCTTCCAGCGCAGAGCGTCGGCGTGGCGCAAAAGCCGCTCCAGACTGTCCTGCACCACGTCCTCCCGCTCGTCGGGATCCGATATGAACTTTTCCGCTGTGGAGAACATCAGGCCCCGGTACTCCTGATAGAGCCCCAGCATGAACTCCCGGTCGCTGCCGTTCCCCGCCGCGCCGCTCTTTCTCGATCTCATAGCGCGCCCCCGTTTTTTCTCTTTATATTAAGACAGTTTACCACAAAAAAACGCAACACGGAAAAAATTTTTACACCGGTTGCGTTTTTTGCCCTTTTTGTGTCTTAAAGTATATAAAGATACGCGTTCGCTCCGGCCCTGACCTCCTGCCCCGCCGGAACCGTCGGCTGCAAAGCGCACAGGAGCCTTGCTTTTTTGAAAACGCTTGTAACGTTTTGCCCCAGACGAAACATATATCATAAGGATGGTATATGTTTATTTTGCGGGCAAGATGTTTCGGCGGTGCGGCAAGGAACCGGCGAAGCCTCTGAAATGTCTTTCTCTATTATACAAAAGGAGGCTCTCTTCATGAAAAAAACTGTACGTATACTCGTCCTTGTGGTCGCTCTCGCCGTCGCGCTGAGCGTCACCGCCTTTGCCATCGAGGCAAGCAGGGAGGAAAATTACAAGTGGTCCAACTACTCCGGCACATGCACCCTCAGTGCCAATCCGAGTGAGGTTCACGCTTCTATGTCCGTGACGGTGGACTCGCTGGGAATGATTACCCCGGGCGCGGAGTTTAAAATGGAAGGAACGGCGTATTTTCTCAATCCCAAGGGTACGGGCAAGCTGGTGGATCAACCGTTAGATACCTCCCGCAATCTCCCTAGTTCTATCGGCGACAGCGACTACATTGGAAGAACCGCAACAAATGGAGACTATCTTTCCGTAATGGCTAATTGCACATATTCCATTCCCATGGTCAACAGAGACATGACCCTGCACGTCTGACCCGGTAATTCTTGCCCTGAAAGGATCCGTCAGGGCATCTAAAATCGTTGCAGAACCGTTATTGAAGGGAGTCTGAAAAATGAAAAACGGCAAGGTATTTTTTACCGTTATTATAGCACTTTTGCTTTTTACCCTGTCCTCCTGCTCGTCGCTCATGGACAGCATCGCCAATACCCCGGAGGACACCCCCGCGCCGTCTGAGTCCGGCGGGGAAAACGAGCCATCCGAGCCGGACGCCGAGGCGGCCCCCGCCGGTTTTACCCTCTTCCCCGAGGGGGAGTATCTGGAGAAGCGCTTCCGCACCTCCGATCCCCTCCCCGGCTTTGACTATGTGCCCACCTTCCATGGCAGCTCCGCCTCCGGGACGCCCACCTCCTGCTCCACGGAAACCACCTACTACTACATGGCAAAGAGCGCGGACGGTTGGGGCAAGATGCTCTACTATATGGATAAGGCCACGGGCCTTTCCGGCCCCCTGTGCGGAAAACCCGAGTGCGACCACACGGACAGCGCCTGCAACGGATACCTTGGGGACACTCACTGCTACACCCTGTCCCTCTATGACGGCAGGATCTGGTGGATCAAGATGGGGCTTACCACGACAGTCCACAGCTGCGCCCTGGACGGCTCCGACCACCGGCTGGAGCTTCAGCCCGACCAAAATCTGGTAGGAACCAGCGGCCCTCCGAACATCTATTTCCACCGGGGCACCATGTTCTGGGTCAACCACGTGGAGGAGATCCGCGGCGGAGTACGGATCGTCCACGATGTCATCATCGGCTTCCCTCTGGACGGGAGCGACCCTTACATCATCTATGACGACCGCCGTCCCGACAGCGGTACGTATCCCGAGGTTCACCCGCTCGGAGACAAGCTGCTCATCCTGTTCAACAGGAATGTGGTCAACTATAACGAGGACTACAGTGTCGCCGACTGGCAGGGGGCCATAGACATCTACCTTTTTGACCTGAACACCAGGCAGTTGAAGACCGTATACTCCGGCGAAACCGACTTTTTATACGGCGACACAGCCGTGATTCGGGAGGATGGGATATACGTTGTGGCGGGATCTATCATCGAAGATGGTCGTTGGATCTCCGCCTCCCGGTTCCTGCCCTGGGGCGGAGAGAGCTTCGAGCCCATTGAGTCTCAGAGCTGGTACGAATGGAACTATGACGGAAGGTTCATTCACCCGAGTCTCGGTACCGATGAGCTCACCATAAAAGAGTATACTATGGACGGGCAGTTTATCCTGAACAGATCCTTCCCGGTGAGCTACACAGGAAACCCACTCCTTTTACTTATGCGGGGCTGGGACGAGGACTACTACTATATCCAGCTTCCCTCCGTCCGTGTCGCCGTCGCCACAGACGGCAGCGCCCTCTACTACCTGGCCGGGACGGAGGAGGAGCTATAGACATTGAAGGGAGTCTGAAAAATGAAAAATCTCAAAAGAATTACCGTGTTGATTATATTGCTCACGATTCTCGCCCTGGCCCTGACCTCCTGCTCGGCCATCCTGGACAGGCTCGCCCAAGGTTCCACGGAGCCGCCCACGGAACCTCCCACGGAACCGCCGGCGGAATCCACCGGTCCCGACGACACGACCAACGGCGTCCAGGAGCCCTCCGCGGGGACGCTCGGGTGCTTCACCGTCTTCCCAGAGGGCGAGTATCTGGAGGAGCGCTTCCGGACCTCCGAGCCCCTGCCGGGGTTTGACTACGTGCCCACCTTCCACGGCGACTGGGCCTCCGGGACGCCCACCTCCTGCTCCACGGACACCACCTACTACTACATGGCGAAGAGCGCGGACGGCTGGGGTAAGATGCTCTACTACATGGACAAGGCCACCGGCGTCTCCGGCCCCCTGTGCGGAAAGCCCGAGTGCGACCACACGAACAGCACCTGCAACGGGTACATAGGGGATCGCAGCTGCTACACCCTGTCCCTCTACGACGGCAGGATCTGGTGGATCAACCTGGGGCTTACCACGACACTCCGCAGCTGCGCTCTGGACGGCACCGACCACCGGGAGGAGTTTCAGATCAGCCGGGATCTGGTGGGGACAGGCGGCGTACCGGACATCTATTTTCACCGGGGCGCCATGTACTGGGTCAAGACGAGTACGAATATCGTGGGCGGCATAAAGAACACGCATAATGAGATCATCGCCTTTCCGTTGGACGGCGGGGAACCGTATTTTATTTACAAGGCCGATCCCGCCATTGGTTGGGGATTCCCCTGTGTCTATTTTCTCCGGGACAAGCTGCTCCTCATTTTTGACCGGACCGAGATCGACTACGCTGAGGATGACGTCACGGTCACCGATTGGCGTCCGGCCATAGACATCTACCTCTTTGACCTGAACACGAGACAGCTGAAGACGCTGTTCTCGGGGGATACGGATTTTTTTCTGGGCAGTTGGCCCATTCTTCGGGAGGACGGGATGTACATAGCACACGGAGACATCATTGAGGATGGTCGTTCGGTCCCCACCTCCCGGTTCCTGCCCTGGGGCGGAGAGACCTTTGAGCCGATGGAATATCACAGCTGGTACGGCTGGGTCTCCTTTGACGGAAAACTCATTTCCTTGAGTCTCGGCGCCAGTGAACTCACCGTAAAAGAGCGGGCCTTGGACGGGACAGTGATCCTGGACAGGTCTTTCCCTGTGCACTGGACGGGAAAGTCCATTCTTTTATTCATGCAGGGCTGGGACGAGGACTTTTACTATATCCAGCTCCCCTCCATCCAGGTGGCCGTCGCCACAGACGGCAGCGCCCTCTACTACCTGGCCGGGACGGAGGAGGAGCTATAGACATTGAAGGGAGTCTGAAAAATGAAAAATCTCAAAAGAATTACCGTGTTGATTATATTGCTCACGATTCTCGCCCTGGCCCTGACCTCCTGCTCGGCCATCCTGGACAGGCTCGCCCAAGGTTCCACGGAGCCGCCCACGGAACCTCCCACGGAACCGCCGGCGGAATCCACCGGTCCCGACGACACGACCAACGGCGTCCAGGAGCCCTCCGCGGGGACGCTCGGGTGCTTCACCGTCTTCCCAGAGGGCGAGTATCTGGAGAAGCGCTTCCGGACCTCCGAGCCCCTGCCGGGGTTTGACTACGTGCCCACCTTCCATGGCAGCTCCGTCGGTGGGACGCCCACCTCCTGCTCCACGGACACCACCTACTACTATCAGGTGGACGGAGAGCACTCCTGGATCAATATGCTCTACTATATGGACAAGGCCACCGGCATTTCCGGCCCCCTGTGCGGAAAGCCCGAGTGCGACCACACGGGCAAAACCTGCAACGGGTACATTGGGGACAGCTGCAACACCCTGTCCCTCTACGACGGCAGAATCTGGTGGATCGACCTGGGGGCTGGCGCGACAGACGTCCGCAGCTGCGCCCTGGACGGCTCCGACCACCGGCTGGAGCTGCAAATCAGCCCGGACCTGGTGGGGACAAGCGGCGTCCCTGACATCTATTTCCACCGGGGCACCATGTACTGGGTCGAAACGAGTACCGACATCGTGGGCGGAGTGGAAAACACGCATAATGAGATCATCGCCTTCCCCCTGGACGGGAGCGACCCATATTACATTTACAAGGCCGATCCCGCCATTGGCTGGGGATTCCCCTGTGTCTATTTTCTCCGGGACAAGCTGCTCCTCATTTTTGACCGAACCGAGATCGACTACGCCGAGGATGATGTCACGGTCACCGATTGGCGTCCGGCCATAGACATCTATCTCTTTGACCTGAACACGAGACAGCTGAAGACATTATTCTCGGGGGATACGGATTTTTCTCTGGGCGGCAGTTGGCCCATTCTTCGGGAGGACGGGATGTATTTTGTGTGCGGGGACATCATTGAGGATGGTCGTTGGGTCCCCACCTCCCGGTTCCTGCCCTGGGGCGGAGAGACCTTTGAGCCGATGGAATATCAGAGCTGGTACGGCTGGGTCTACTTTGACGGAAAACTTATTTCCTTGAGTCTCGGTGCCAGTGAACTCACCGTAAAAGAGCGGGCCTTGGACGGGACAGTGATCCTGGACAGGTCTTTCCCGGTACGCTACACAGGAAATCCCATATTAAAATACTGCGTGGGCTGGGACGAGGACTTTTACTATATCCGCCTCCCCTCCGTCCGTGTCGCCGTCGCCACAGACGGCCACGCCATCTACACCTTGGCCGGAACAGAGGGGGAGCTGTAAACAGAAATAAAGGAGGTTCACCGCTATGGAACTGAAATTATCAAACGTCACGAAGACCTACGGAAAGCTCACGGCGCTCCGGGACATGTCCGTCACCTTCACCCCCGGCGTCTACGGCATTTTGGGCGCCAACGGGGCCGGCAAGTCCACTATGATGAGCCTCATCACCGACAACATCAAGCGCGACGGGGGCTCCATCACCTGGGACGGCAGGGAGATCCTGGAGATGGGGGACGACTTTCGGGCTATTCTGGGCTACATGCCCCAGCAGCAGGGCCTCTACGACCAGATGACGGCGGAGAGCTTCGTCACCTATATGGGCCGGCTCAAGGGCCTCAAGGGCAAGCGCCTTCACGCGGACGTGAAGGAGGTTCTGACCCTCACGAACCTCTATGACGTGCGCCACAAGAAGCTGGGCGGCTTTTCCGGCGGCATGAAGCAGAGGGTGCTGCTGGCCCAGGCGCTTCTGGGGGACTCCAAGGTTCTCATCTTAGACGAGCCCACCGCGGGCCTGGATCCCAAGGAGCGTATCCGCATCCGCAATTACATCCACGACCTGACCCGGGATCGCGTCGTCCTGCTGGCCACCCACATTGTCAGCGACATCGAATCCATCGCCGACCAGGTTCTCCTTCTGAAGAAGGGAGAGCTTATACGCATGGCGCCGCCCCTGGCACTGATCGCGGATCTGCCGGACGATTGGCAGCCCATCCTGTACCGCCCCACCTTAGAGGACGTGTACATGTACTTTTTGGGTGACTGACATGGGTGAGGTAAAACGGATCTTTTTGAGCCCCCGGAGGCTCTGGCTGATGGCGGTCATAACGGTTCTGTCCGTGGCGTTCTTTTTCCTGGGGCAGATGGAGTATTTCGGCAGCGGATCTCTGGCGGCTATGACCGGCGGCGAGGGCTACTACGCCTGGCTCGTCCGAAAAACCGAGGCTATGGACATTCAGGAGCGTGACGCGTTCCTGGAGCGCGAAAATCAACTCATACAGAATTACCAATACCTCACGCGTTGGAATATGGCTGTAGAGGAGGATCCGGACGAAATACGTGCCGAGATCGCCCAAAGGCCCTATTTCCGGGGGATGGAGGCCCTGGACGATCTTCAGGCGTTCTGGCGCTTCTCCGTGGCCCAGAATCAAGTCTCCCAGCTGCAGGAGGAGTCCACGTACATCGAGGGCTACGGGGCCTATCTGGACAAGGTTCAGCGTCAGGCCCAGCTGCAGTCCCAGACGGCCCTCTTTGGCGCCGAACAGAGCTTCAGCCGCAGAAATCTGGCAAAGACGGCAAAGGAATTCGACACCCTTCGGGACGTGGAGGTGACCTACGGCTCCAACCGGGGGCTGACGCAGTGGGTGAATTACGAGGTGGCGGATTATCTGTACCTGGCCTTTCTGTGCGTTTTCGTCCTGGCGTTTCTGGAGGAGCGCCGGGCGGGCCTCTGGGGCATGGTTCGGGCCACCCGGGGCGGCGGCACGCGCCTTTGGGCGTGGAGGGTCCTCATCCTGGCCGGGGCGGCGGTTCTGGGGACGGCCCTTATATACGGGGCGAACCTGGTGATCTCCCTGGCGCTCACCGGCGGGTTTGAGGATCTGGGACGGAGCGTCCAGTCCATGCCCGTCTTCCGCACTCTCACCCTCCATCTGACGCTGGACCGGTGGATCTGGCTCTATCTGGGGGTAAAGACGGCCTCCGGCTTCCTGGTGGGACTCATTCTCTGGTGCGTTTTGGGCTCGCTTGCCAACGTCCAGTTCTCCATAGCCGTGCTGGGCGTGACCCTGGGGGTGGAGTACGCGCTCTTCGCCCTCCTTCCTGTGCAGAGCATCTTAAACCCCCTCAAGTATTTCAACCTCTTCTCCTACATTCGGGTGTCGAAGCTCTACACCGACTATCTGAACATCGACCTTCTGGGTTACCCCTTCGGCATCCGGCGTCTCGCTTTGGCGGCCCTGCCGGTACTCATTGTCCTCTTCCTCCTGTGGTCGTATCTCCAGCGCCATCGCCGGCCCCAGGGGAACCGGGACCTTCTGGGGGTTCTGGCGGGCAGATGGGACCGGGCCGCCGACGCCCTGCGCCGTCACCTCCCCCTGGGCGGGTGGGAGGTCTACAAGACGCTGGTGTTCCAGCGGGGCGTCCTGATCCTGATCGTGATCTTCATAGCCTCCGGATCTCTCTCGTATTTCCGCGCCGCCGGCAGCGCTGATCCCTCCCAGGACGCCTGGTACAGGGCGTATCTGGAGGATCTGACGGGCCCGGTGAGCAGGGATCTGACGGAGTATTTCGCCATCGCCCGTGAGAACGCCGGCGGCGACGCCCAGCGTCTCTCCTCCATCGACCGTGTGGAGGCCCACGTGGAGGATCTTCGGCAAAGGGCCGAGGAGGGCGGCTACGAACCCTGGATCGCCTCTTCGGTGGTTTACGAGACGGCCTACGGCCCCGCCAGCGAGGACGCCCAGCACGTCTCCGCCGCCGCGGCCATGGTGTTTCTCATCCTATGCACCGCCGCCATGGGGGCCTTCGAGCGGCAATCCGGAGTCGTGGAGCTTCTGCGCTCCACAAAGCGCGGACGTACAGGGCTCATCGCCAGAAAGCTCCTGACGCTCCTCATCCCCACCGCATTTGTCTGGGGCTTTGTGTTCCTGCGGGAGCAGTGGCAGTTCCTGTCCTATTTCCACCCCTCTACTCTCGCGGCGCCCATCGGAAATATTGAGGAGCTGGAGCGCTTCCCGCTGAAGATCACCATGGGGCAGTTCATGGATCTCATTTACGCCCTGCGATTCGTGATGCTGTACCTGACGGCGGCGGAAGTCCTCTTTATCAGCCAACATCTGCGCTCGACTCTCCCGGCCTACGCCGTCACCTTCGCTATCCTCGGCGCTCCGGCGCTGCTCTACGCCTTGGGGGTGGAGGCCATGGGATATATCACCCCGGTAAAGGCCGTCTCCGCGGCCGAGATCGTCTGGGGCCTGGGGGCCGCGGGCGGCGTAAAGCCCCTCCTCCCCCTGCTCTTCTGGGCAGCCGTCGGCGTCGCCGCCCTCATCGCGGACTTTCGATCCTGGCGCTCATAAGCTCCGTGTCCGCAGAAAAAAACCACTGACAAAACAGTGCCGGGAACTGCAAAAAGCAGGTTTTCTCGGCGCTGTTTTTCGGTATAGTTTTAGGGCGAAAGCACAATATATCCATTAAAAATCCCATACTACTCCGCCATCATAAGGTGGTCATAAACACCGAAAAAACTCTCCCGTTTGGGAGAGGCAAGCATCGCATTTGTCTGGACACCGGGCAAACCCAGTGCCCGCCAAATACGTTTCTGGGCAGGAGCCCGGACCCACTGGGGGCGAAAAATTATCCGTTTGTACACAATTTTCCCCTGGCTATTTGGCCGCAAAGCTGGTATGTTGTGTGTTTGCCGAAAAGGCGAAAGGAGATGCACAACATGGCAAAACGCAGAGCCAATGGCGAAGGAAATATACGAAAGCGGCCGGACGGGCGTTGGGAGGGACGGTATATCGCCGGGCATGACGAGAACGGGAAAGCAATTCGGAAGAACGTCCTCGGAAGAACCCAGGCGGAGGTCAAGGAGAAGCTGAAAAAGGCAATCCGGGAATGTGCCGAGATCAACATTGAGAAGGCCGAGGAATACACGGTGGGCAGTTGGGTACGGACGTGGTACGAGACGTATTCAAAACCGCTCATACGAGAGAGCACTCAGGAATTCTACGAGGACTACATCGAGCATCACGTCGTACCTCGTATCGGCGGCATCAAGCTGACAAAGCTCACCGGGCGGGACATACAGAAGATGTACAACGAAGTCAAGGCCAAAGGGCGGATCAGGAAGAAGGCGGACGGGGACACCAGTATGAGCGCAAGCTACGTCCGTGGCCTCCACATGATGCTTCACAACTGCCTCGGTCGAGCGGTGAAGGAGAGGTTGATCCTGCGGAATCCAACGGAGGACTGCATTGTGCCAAAGCTCGAAAAGAAGGCGATGCACATACTACACTCGAAGGACATCAGCGCCTACCTCAAGGAGGCAGATAAGCGAGGCGTGCTGGCCATGTTCTTCCTGGAATTGACCACCGGCTTACGCAAAGGCGAACTCGTTGCCCTTCTCTGGTCTGACCTCGATGAACAGTCAATGACCCTGAATATCTGCAAACAGGCCGTCAGGGTAAAAGGCGGAGGGGTGAAAGTTACCCGACCCAAAACTGAAACCTCCATCCGCAGGATTTCACTGTCCCAAGAGACGATAGATGTCCTCAAGGCCGAGCACGCCAAGCACCCGGAGCCTGAGATCATGTTCTCCTCCCCAAAGACGTTGGGTATGTATTACCCCGACTCCGTGACCGCCATCCACAACAAAATTCTCAAATCAGCCGGCCTCCCGCACATCCGTCTGCATGATCTTCGCCATACCTTCGCCACCCTGGCGCTGCAAAACGGCGTGGACGTGAAGACAGTCTCTTCCATCCTCGGCCACTACGACGCTGGGTTCACCCTCCGCACCTACACTCACGTCACCACAAAGATGCAGGAGGAAGCCGCTGCCACCATGGGCAAGCTGATTGGGGCGAACGTATGAGCAAAATCTACTCCGCCATAACTAAAAAAGGCCGTGGGAACCAAAATCCCACGGCCTTGTGCTATCCCACCCTTTCCACTCCAAATTCCCGTTGGGGTCAGAAGTGGGTCAGAAAAACAGTGACGCCAAGTAAAACAGCCAAAAAAGTACCGGATTTCCCGATTTTTTCAGGAAATCCGGCAGGTATTGGAATAAGTGGTTAAAACTACTATTTTTTTAAAAAAACTTGCGGCGCGAGGGTTCTGGGGGGATTTCTGGTCGCGGGGTGTTTGCGGTGGGCGGGGCATAACTTAATCGACAATTACTACTACCGAATGAGCTTATACACGCAGGAGCCGGCGTAGGTCAAGGGATCCTCTTGGGCGAAGAAGATGACGCCGTCCGTGGGGGCGGTGAGCTGCTCGCGGACGGAGCCGTCGTAGGGGTCCAGCACCTGCGCCAGCGTCTGACCTCTGGCCACATTGGCGCCGGGAGACAGGAATGAGTCAATGATACCGGAGGTGTGTGATTGGATGTTCATAAGGTTCCCCTCGTCAATGACCTCGGAGATATATCCCTCGTGGATATGCCTGGAGCCGGTGATGATGTTCTCCTTGCGGAGAAAATTCAGGACCGCGTTCACGGCCAGGGTCACATCATTGCGGTCGATGGTGTCGGTGGTTCCGGCGTAGACGGAGAAGGCGTCGGATTCCCAGACCTGCCAGTTGTAGTTGAGGGTCGTGGTGTCGTATGGGCGGGGCTGGCGCAGGAGGATATAGGGCAGGCCGAATTCTCTGGCCTTTTCCGCATTTTCCCAGCCCGTTTTCATGATACGAACGTGGGGCACAAACACGCCGGGGACATAGAAGCTGGCAAATTGGATGCCGTTTTTGTAGCCCTTGATCTCCTCAAAAAGTCCAGCGGCGATGCGCTGGGTCGTCTCCCCAAGATCGTAACCGGGGAACATGCGGTTTATATCCGTGTTGTCCGTGGGCCAGAAGCGTTTGCGTATATTCATGGAGGCGGAGTTGACGCACGGGATCACCAGAACGGACCTGCCGGGGACTATCTTTCCTTGGATCTCTATCTCCTTCAGCGCCTTCACAAGCTGTGAGCAGGTGTAGAGCTGCTGTACCTCGTTGCCCCTGAGCGCCCCCACCACGCAGGCGGACTTTTCCCCGGAGCCGAAGGTGAAGCCCGTCACCCTCAAAGCGTCCCGGTAGAGGGATTTGAGCTGGAATACCGTCTTTTTCTCCATCTTCACACCTCCAATATCCTGGCAATCAGCGAGCCCTCGTCCACCACCGGGTATTCCCGAAGGGTGAACACCATCCCCGCGCAGGGGGAGTAGACGCGCTCCGACACCTTCCCCGTCAGCGGGTCCACGATGTCCCCTATCCGGTCTCCGGGCATGACGCGCCTTGTGTGCTCCACCTGGGGCAGGAATATCCCGGAGGCCCCGGCGTTTATAAAGCTCACCTTTCCGTCGGCGGAGACGATGGGCGTCCTCGGCTCAATCACTGGCCCCGTCCAGGCGCCGAGCTTACGCATAAGGCAGAATATCCCGTCGGCCAGCTGGCGGGTGTACTCCGGCGTTATGCGCATCCCCACACCCATTTCCGCCACCAGGCACGGCGTACCCACGCTGTTCAGGGCGTAGGCCAGGGTGGATTCCAGCACCGTGGAGGCGGCGTGGATCCAGATGAAGTCCACGTTCATATGCATTGCCAGCGGCACCAGAGTGTCCGCCGTGACGGTGTTTATGCGTATCTGGGGTATCTCCCGGAGAAAGATGTTGCTGGCGTGGATGTCCACGCACACATCGCTGCCCCGTATGTCGTTCACGATCTTAGCGGCGATATACTCGGTCATGACGCCGTCCTCCGCGCCGGGGAAAATGCGGTTCATGTCAAGATCAAAGCCGGGGATGCCCCGTGTGATGGAGTCTATCCCCAGTGGGTTCAGCGCCGGGTATATGTCCACGGTGCCGCGCAGATATTCCGGGTGCTCATCAATGCGGCGGTTCACCTCAAAGCACACCGCCTGCCCCTCCAGCTCGTCGCCGTGGGTGCCCGTGACAATGGATACGCGGGGCCCCTCGCCGGAGGAGACGCGATTTTTCAGAATGGACAGCTCCTCGTCAACGGGGAGGTCGATCTTTGTGACAGTCTTGATCATACTTTTTTCACACTCACTGTAATCATTTGATTTTCAACGGCGGGGCCGGAGTAGACACCACGGTTCAAAAGGCAGTCCCGGCAGTCCCGGCCATGGCAGAGCTTTATATAGTCCCCGTTCACGCGCCTGCCCCAGGTGGGATCCAGGCCGTACCAGCGGCCGCCGCTCCAAATCTCCGCCCAGGCGTGGGTCTGTCCCTCGCCGGTGACCATTCCCGCCACATAGCGGGCCGGTATGCCGTCCATCCGGCAGAGGGTGAGCAGGGCCTGGGTGAAGTCCTGACAGACGCCTGACCGCTGACGGAGTGCGGTCTCCGACGAGCTTGTGGTGTCCGTGACGCCAGGAACATACCGCAGAGCTTGGCGCAGAGCGGCCATAAAACGCTCCGCCCGCGTAAGGGCGTCGCCTCCATCCGGCAAGCCCAGACCCTCATAAAGCCGGACAGCACAAGGCCCCGGCGCCGTCGCCGGGGTTTGTATGAAATATAGTTCCTGTCCCGCGCCGCTCTCGGCCTCTCCCGATCCCGTCAGCACCCGCCCGCGGACATGGGCGATGAAGGCCCGATGTCCCTCCGTCGCCGTTCCGTAGACGTAGCCGTTCCCGAAGCCGTCACGGCCCCGGGACACCCAGCTTTTTGGTGAGATATCCACATCCAGACCCAGAACCTTCTGCCTGCCCGTATCCGGCGGCAGGAGCATGAGCCGGAAGGCGTGGGCGAATATCTCCCGGTCAAATTCCGAGCGCATCCTGTATTCAAAGGCAAGCTCAGACATGCAAGATCCCCATGAGTGCCTCAAGTGCGCCGTCGTAGTCAAGCTCCGGGGCGGACATGTATCCCTCCAGGGCCTCCATAGCGGCCTTGTTGACCGGCAGCTGGCTCTCCCTGGCTCTGGGCACCATCCGGTGGTAGATCCGCCGAACCTCGTGGGGGTCCATGTGGAACCGGAGGTACAGGTCGAGCCTCTCCACCCGCTTGCCAAACTTCATGATGCCCCGGATGCAGTAGCCGTCTATCTGGTCGTCCACGCACCCCCAGAAGGCCAAAAGGTGATCCACCACCTTTTGGAGCAGGATCACCGGGGCATCGGAGGCGGCGGCCGCGTCCATGCAGTACACCGCCATCTGTATGTACCCCAGCGTCTCCGTGCCGATCTCATCGCGCATGACGATGGCGTTGTCGTAGGCGCGGGTGAGGTTGGATATGATGGAATTGCAATCTTGCCTGTCGTAGCCATAGCGCTGGAGAAAATCCTCCCTGGAGGCGTAGATGTTGGGAATGTCCAGCATCACGCAGAGCGCCTTATAAAATTCCTCGTCCGCGTCCAGCATACTGTCGTAACCGTCGCAATAGAGCTTCAGCGTGGTGTACACGCGCTCCGAATACCGGCCCAGCCAATAGAGGTGGTCCGCCTTGTCTACCGTGATAGCACCCATGTGTCCTTGAAGCCTCCTCCCTGAGATGAATTGACGATGAATGAATCGGGATCACGAGAAAACCGGGTGAGCCCGCTTTTCCATACGGTCACGTCCTCCCCGGTGAGGACGAAGGCCCGCAGATCTGCCTTCCGGGAGACACGTTTACCGTTTTCCATGATGTCGATATCGATGAAGTCGATGACGTCCTGAGCGATGAACCGCCGGGGCTGGGCTTTGATGAGGGCAAGCATATCCGCTTTTTGCGCCTTCGTGAGCTTATTGCCAAAGACCACCCCGTAGCCGCCGGCCTCGGCCACGTCTTTTATTACGATCTCGTCGAATTTATCGAGGACATATTTCATGTCCTCCGGGTAATAGGGCAGATAGGTGGGAGCGTTGTGGGTGATGCACTCCTCTCCCAGGTAGTACTTCACCATTTTCGGCACGAAATAGTAGATGCCCTTGTCGTCCGCCACGCCGTTGCCAGGGGCGTTGAGGATGGCCACGTTTCCCTTTTTATAGACATCAAAGATGTGCGGCACGCCGATGACCGACTCGGGAAGAAAGCTCATGGGATCCAAGTATTCGTCGGAGATCCGGCGGTACACCGCGCCCACGCGGCGCTTCTGGCCGCCCATGTCGGTGTAGTACAGAAAATCGTTCTCCACAAATAGGTCACTGCCAGTGACCAGCACCGAATCCGTCAGCTCCGCTAAGTACGAGTGCTCAAAAAACGCCGCGTTATAGCGCCCCGGCGTCAGGATCACATTGTCCCCGCCGGCGTTTACAAAGTCCATGGTGCGGCGCAATAGCTGGGCGTAGTCCCGGTTATCCACGATCCTCCGCTCCCGGAAGGTCTCTGGAGAGGCCCTCCGGCAAAGGCCGCGGGCTATAAGCGGGTACGACGCCCCGGAGGGTACCCGCAGATTGTCCTCTAAGATGTACCAGGTCCCGTCCTTGGCTTGTACCAGATCGATGCCGGAGATGTGGCTTGCCACGCCCTTTGGCGCCCTCACGCCCTCGCACTGGGGCAGGTATCCGGAGGAGGCGTAGACAAATTCCGGAGGTATGACCCCGTCCTTAACGATCCGCTTGTCCGTGTATATATCCCGGAGAAAGCAGTTGAGCGCCGTCACCCTCTGCTTGAGGCCCTTTTCCAGATACTCGAATTCCTCCGCGTCGATGACCCGCGGGATCGCGTCGAAGGGGAAAAGCTGTTCCCGAAACTCGCCGTTCTTGTAAATGCCGAACTTCACGCCGTATCTGGCCAGCTGTTCGTTGATAGCGCTGGCCTCCTTACAAATGTCGTGCATAAGACCACCACCTGAAAAAGAAAAAGGCAGGGGAAAAGCTCCCTTGCCTTTATAAAGATTTTAGCACAGCAGTCCGCTGATGTCAACGCCTGCCATTCGGCGCATCTTCCAATATTTTGCCGGAAATTTCGCGGTGATTTAGGCGTTATTCTGACGCGCTTCAGGGGCCCGGCATAAAAGCCCTGATACGCGGCGGCTTTATGGCATCATGCGGCGCGTTTTTCAAGCTCCCTATTCTCTGAACAGCGCCGCGCCCATATCGAACGCCCTTTTGCGTTCCTGCGGGAATACCGTCTCGACCCGGAGCCTTTTGGCCTCCGGGTCGAACATGGACCATTCCCAATCCGTTTTACTGTAATCGTGAAGCTGGAGCGTATCCCCGCTGACAAGGACCTCCGTTGGGCCCACGAAGCGGCTGAGCGACTGCTGGTAGCCGCGAAGCAGTCCGGCGTAGGCGGTGTCCGGCGCATTGCTTGTCATGATGAGCAGGACGGGGATTGGACGCCGGTTACAACAGGGCGTCTCTCGGTTATAGGTCAGATTTTGGAATACCAGTCTCTCGTAGAGCGCCCGGAAGGAGGCCGTCAGTTCCCCCAGATAATTCGGAGCACACGGTTTCTCCGTTTTGCCGATACGGTTTCACTCGACTTTTCCGCCTCTCTGCGGTATTGTGTGTTGCCAAAGTCTAATGGTGTGAAGTCAAGAATGCAATAAGAGAAAATTTGCGAAAGAAGTACCCCAAAAGAGTAGTAACCAGGAAAAAAGGCAACACCAACCAAAGCCCTGCCCCTGCGCATTTTTGAAACAGGGCTGGCAGCGTCAAAGGGGAGAGTGAATGCTCAGCCCTTTGGCGGGATATACAGGCGGTTGTCCTTCAGCAGTCGAAAGACAAGCCGGACCAGTTTTCTGGCAGTCAAAGCGAGTGCGCGTTTATGCTGGAACTGGTTGACCTCCTTGAACTTGAGGTCGTAGTAGCGCCGGAATTCGGAGTCGCATCTTCTCACGGAGTTGGCGGCTTCCAGCAGGTAGTAGCGGAGGAAACGGTTGCCGGACTTGATGAGCTGGGTGTGCTGGGCCTCAAATTCACCGGACTGGTGCTGGGTCCAGACAAGGCCGGCGTACTTGGCGACAGATGCCTGGGACTGAAATCGGTTGATGTCGCCGATCTCGGCGATGATGCCGGCGGAGTAGACCTTACCGATGCCGGGAATGGAGGTCAACGTGTTAGGGATGATCTCGAACTGCTGTTCGATGGCCTTGTCCAGCGTTTTGATCTGGCTCTCCAGGGCGCGCATGGCGGCGATGGAAACGGACATGGCTTGGTTCACGGAATCGTTTACCGTCTTGGGCAGCCGGAATGTCGCTGGCCTGGGCGATGCCGGAGCACTTAAGGAATAAGTAGTTGGCGAAGCGCTGCTTCTCCCGAGTGAGATTCTGGACCGCGTAGAACCTGGCCCTGGTCAGTGTCTGGAGCGCTTTGTAGCGGTAGTCGTCCATGTAGACCTCCTTCCCGATCCTTCCGAATCGGAGATGGTCGGCGATGACGAAGGCGTCCACAAAGTCATTCTTGGGCAGATCCGGGTAGGCTTCCTTGAACTTCCTGACCTGCTTGGGATTGAGGACATGGAGCTTTCTCTGGAACTGGCCCAGCCGACCATCCTCACGGAGCGCGTATACCAGGCTGTCTCCGTAGACCGAGGTGGATTCCATGCCGATGACGACATCGCGGAGCCCCATAGCCCCCATCGCCGACACGATCTTCTCTGTCAGCAGTTTAGCACCGCCCCGGTTGTTTTGTAAAGAGAAGCTGCCATACTTGCTGCCGTCCGGCCTCATGAGGTAAGCAACGTTGTTTCTGCTTCCCACATCAATGCCAACGTAAAGTGGATCCATAATTTTCACCTCCCCTCAGCGGGATTTAAGGACTGGCAGGCAAAAGGATACCCATGGTAACCGGAGCGTCAACAACCTCGCGTATTAGAATCATTCCGGAGCGAGCCGAGAGGGAAAAGAACTTGTCCCTGCTGTCCTACAGCCATTGTACCACGGGCATCCCTTTGCCTGCTGGTTTTTCGGAGTGAATGACAGATAACACTTACAAAATTCCTGTCAAATCTTATTATACGAGGAGGGATGAAGATGGACAATCTTATCAACGAACTCTACTATGGCAATATCCGCCCCGTCGAACAGATGGGAGGGCTTACACCGGAAGCGGCAGCCATCATGAAACAGGTGCACGAGAACGAGGACAGGCTTGAGGCGAGCCTCGATGAGCAGAAGACGGAATTGCTTCACGCTATCCATAATGACCGCCTTGATGTCACCTGTATCATCGAGGAAAAACGCTTCCGGGAAGCGTTCATCTTGGGGGCGAGGCTGATGATGGAGATAATGAAGGATGGGCGGTCACCAGCAACATCATAACAATAGGATTACAAAACGTCCATATATTTTGTCAAAAGTTCTCCCATTTTCTGATTATCTATGGTATAATGGAGAAAAATGTTGCAGGGAGCAGATTATGACCGATTTGGAGTATTTAAAACAGTTTCGTGAGATTAAAGAAATCGCTGATATTATCGGCGACATTGAAAAACTTGATTCTCTGATGGAGCAAAACGAGTGGGATTCTGTAAGTCAATTGCTTTATGTAATTTCTGCAAAACACCCTGCTGAAAAGGTAGTATACAATTCCGC
Source organism: uncultured Oscillospiraceae bacterium (assembly GCA_947589545.1). Classification (GTDB taxonomy): domain Bacteria; phylum Bacillota; class Clostridia; order Oscillospirales; family Oscillospiraceae; genus RUG626. Next base: position 32,438 of record CANQBA010000028.1, read on the forward strand.
AAATCCGCTGCCGCCACTTTCAATCCAGCAATCCACCTCAAGCTGTCGTCAACTTCTGATTGCTCTCGGAAAAGCAAAGATTACCGCAGAGGGTTAAAACATATGGGAGGAAGCCAAAATGTCCACTAACATTTCCAAGCAGCGGCGGGACGAGCTTGTGGGGAAGATCCGGGAGATTCGGAGGTTCATCTCCGCCACGCCGCAGGATGAGAATACGGGAAATTTGCTGGCTTATCTCTCTGAGCTTGAAAAGGACGTGAACGGGAAGAAGTACGGCCTTGTGATTGAGGAGCACCGGGAGGAGATCGACGAGGTGCTGAATACGCACACGCCTGTCCTCACGGAGGATGCCGGACTCTACATAGCCAACGGTGGGCAGATGAATTTCCTTATCGAGGGGGACAATCTGGCGGCATTGAAGCTGTTGGAGAAAACGCACCGGGGCAAGATTGATCTTATCTACATCGATATAATCTTGCAGAGTTTGATACAAAGCCGAGGAATAATTGAAAAGTGCGCCTTTGCGGTGTAATTTTCGCTTGCGGTGTAAAATGTGTGCCGGGTGACGTCTGGTGTTCATAAGGCAGTATAGGAGTAGATGGTGTTGCAGTTCCGATGGTAGCAGAGCCGACGGACAAGATCGTTTATACGTTAGCTTTGGGACAGCGCGATTTTAAGTACTTCATACTCATCTCGTTCCGTAGATTTTTAAGCGCCGTTTCATCCGACTGCGTTTTTGTGTTCCTATCAGTAAACTTTACATCCGTTTTACGATTCAGCGCCTTTTGCGGATGGAAATCTGCTGCAGAAGCCGGTCAAACAACTTTGCATCTTTTTTGTGAAAATAGAGAAAATAGGTCACATTGGCTTCCTCATCCAGAATCGGCACCTTGACACGGTTGGGCACCTCGCCCTCCCGTTGGATCACCAGATCACTGATAAAGGAAGGAAGCGCCGATGCCTTGACCAGTTCATCAAATGCCGACACCTCTTCCTGAATGAGAAAGTGGGTGTCCGGCATTTTTTCTATATGCAGTTTATGCCAAAAGCCGATTTTGGAGCGGAGCAGCATGGTTTCTCCGTTCAGATCCCGGAAATACAGCCCGCTGCTGCCGGAAAGAGGGTGGGCTGGCGGCAGGGAAAAGAAAAGATGTTCTTCGAGATATTGCCGGCTTTCCGCCCCCTCCATCTCTTGAAAATAAGGGAGAATAATCATTTGATAGGTGCCGTCCTGTAACCCCTGGATCAGAAGTTCGTTGTCACGGACATCCGAGGCAATCGTCCTGTCAGAATATTGGTCCGAAAGCATGGGAAGAAGGCTCCACAGCAGTGCTGGCGCACAGGAACCGACCGAAATCGTGTGGTTCCTGCGGTCAAAGGAACGAATACCGCTGACCATGTCATTGGCTTGATCGATTATTTTTCGCGCATAGTCCACTGCAAGTTTACCGTTCTCGTTGAGTTCTATCCTGTTTTTATGCCGGATAAAAAGAGACACCCCTATTTCGCTTTCCAACCGCTGCATAGATCGGCTTAATGCGGACGGAGACAGATGATTTTGTTCGGCTGCGCCGGATAAAGTGCCGCACTCCGCTACGATCAGCAACTGCTCTAATTGGTATAGCTCAAACATTATGCCACCTCCTGTTTGTATTGTAGCACAGCATTTCTATTGATGCAAGTACACTTTGCGTTCTATTCAAAGCAGAATGCAGAATCGGCACTGTACTTTTGCCGGAATGCAGCCTACAATATAACTGTAAGGAAAACAAAGGAGGCACAGAAATGCAGGATTATACCCTTTCCAATGGCGTATGTATGCCGGCTTTGGGGTATGGCACTTTCCAGATAACAGATACCGCACTCTGCGAACAATGCGTGGAGAATGCGCTGGACGCAGGGTATCGGCTGTTTGACACTGCCGCATCCTACGGGAATGAAGAAGCGGTGGGGCACGCCATCCGCCGTTCTGACATCCCACGCAAAGAGATCTTTGTGACCACGAAATTGTGGGTACAGGATACTGGGTACGACAATACGCTGAAAGCCTTTGACACCTCCCTGAAAAAACTGGGCTTGGAGTATATCGATCTCTATCTCATCCACCAGCCTTTTGGCGACATCTACGGAGCATGGAGAGCAATGGAGCGGCTCTATCAGGAAGGTGCGGTCCGGGCAATCGGGGTCAGTAATTTTTCCCCGGAACGGCTGGTGGACCTGTGTATGAATCACGCAATAAAGCCAATGGTCAATCAGATTGAGATCCATCCCTTCTATCAGGAGGGAGAGGCCATAAAGGTGATGCGAGATTACGGAGTCATTCCCCAGGCATGGGGACCGCTTTCCGAAGCCCAGCGGGATATTTTTCACCATCCTATCCTGACAAGGATCGCCAAAAAGCACGGAAAGACCACAGCCCAGGTGATCCTGCGCTGGCATTACCAGCGCAGTGTGGCGACAATTCCGAAAACCGTCCACCGGGAACGGATGTCGGAAAACCTGAGTATTTTTGATTTCACGCTGGCCGATAAAGAAATGGCTTCCATTGCGGCAATGGACATCGGCCACAGCGAGATCATCGACCATCGTTGTTACTGTACCGCAAGGCAGTTCAACAGTGTAAAAATTCATGCGTAAGGAGTGTGTTGGATATGAAGCAAAATTATCTTAGGAGCTTAGAAACAACAGACCCGGATTTTTTCGAGCTGTTTTCACGGTTTGCCGGGGATGAAGTCATCCACGAACCAGGTAAAACACTGGATGAACGCACCCGGTACATGGCTGTTCTGGCGGCCGTGCTTGGATGCCAGGGCAGGGAGCTTTTCCGGGAGATTCTCCCCCAGGCGCTGGATGCAGGCGTGACCCCGGTGGAGGTGAAGGAGATCGTCTATCAGGCCACGGCTTATTTGGGAATTGGCCGCAGCTATCCGTTCCTGAACATCACCAATGAGGTCCTGGAGGCACACGGTGTGAATCTTCCGCTGCCCGGTCAGGCTACTACCACCCCGGAGGATCGGGTACAGAAAGGCGAGGACAAACAGGTGGAGTTGTTCGGTGAGAGCTACCGCGGCGCGGCCTCCCGCGGCCCGGAGGAAAGCCGGCATATCAACCGCTGGCTGGCTGGCAACTGCTTCGGCGATTACTACACCCGCAAGGGGCTGGATAACCGCCAGCGGGAGATGATCACCTTCTGCTTCATTGCCGCCCAGGGCGGCTGTGAACCTCAACTGGCAGGACACACGGCAGGCAATCTCGGCGTGGGAAACGACAAGCAGTTTTTGATCAACGTTATCTCCCAGTGTATGCCCTATATCGGCTATCCCCGCACGCTAAATGCCCTGCGGGTCATCAATGAAGTTTGCAAGGAGGTGGAAAACCATGACCAAAAGTGAGTTTCAAAAGGAGGATATTTTCCCCATCGGTGAGGAAAACACCGGCTTTGCCCAGTATTTCACCGGAAAAAGTTATCTGGCGGGGCTGGTGCCCCAGCCCATTCCCATCGCCAATGTGACCTTTGAGCCGGGCTGCCGGAACAACTGGCACATCCATCACGGCGGCGGGCAGATCTTGCTGTGTACCGCCGGGCGTGGCTACTATCAGGAGTGGGGCAAGCCCGCCCGCGAGCTGCATCCCGGCGACGTGGTGAATATTCCGCCGGAGGTCAAACACTGGCATGGAGCCGCCCCGGACAGCTGGTTCTCCCATATTGCGATTTCCGTCCCGGCTGAGAATGGTAGCTGTGAATGGCTGGAACCGGTCACGGCTGATTACGAAAACTTAAAATAAATAAATTTGAAAATGGAGGTTACAAGTTATGTTTACTTTTTCTTTACCCACGACCGCGCTGTTCGGCGCTGGCAAACTGAATGAGCTGCACAATCAAATCAACACCCCGATGGGGGTTGTACATGGCAAAAAGGCCCTGATCGTCATTTCCAATGGCAAGTCCACCCGTGCCAACGGGTATCTGGACCGGCTGGAGAATGAGCTGAAACAAGCTGGTGTGGAGTATGTGGTCTTTGACAAGGTGGCGGCCAACCCCACCAAGCCTGTGGTGGAGGAGGGCGGACGGTTCGCCCGTGAAAACGGCTGCGACTTCATCGTGGCGCTGGGCGGCGGCAGCGTGATGGACGCCTCCAAGGCCATCGGCCTGATGGCGGCCAACGGCGGCGACCTGTGGGACTATGTGATGTTCGGCACCGGCAAGAAACAGTGGCCCCAGATCCCCGGCCTGCCCATCGTGGCCATCACCACCACAGCGGGCACCGGCTCGGAAACCGACGGCGGCGCAGTCATCACCAACCCGGAAACCAATGAAAAGACCGGTGTGTTCGGTCCCGGCACCTATCCCGTGCTTGCTATCGTTGATCCGGAGCTGATGATGAGCGTGCCCGCAAAATTCAAGGCCTACCAGGGCTTTGATGCCCTGTTCCACTCCACTGAGGGCTATATCTCTGCAAACCGCAATGAGTTCAGCAAAATGGTGGCTGCCGAAGCCATCCGCAATGTAGCCCGCAATCTGGTTACTTCCATCCGTGAGCCGCAGAACGTGGAGGCAATGAGCTGCGTTGCCCTGGGCAGTTACCTGTCCGGCATCCAGATGGCGATCGGCTCCTGCACCAGCGCCCATCCGCTGGAACACGCCCTGTCCGCCTATCATGAGAAACTGCCGCACGGTGCCGGCCTCATCATGATTTCCAAGGCGTATTACAGCCATTTTGTGGAACAGCACGCCTGCGATGAGCGGTTCGTCGAGATGGCAAAACTCATGGGCATGGAGGATGCCGGCAAGCCGGAGGACTTCATCACCGCCCTGGTCAAATTGCAGGAGGAATGCGGTGTGGCCGATCTGAAGATGTCTGACTACGGCATTGACCCGTCCGAGTTCCCCAAGATGGTACAGAACGCCCGCGACACGCTGGGGGCCAACTTCCTCAACGATCCCTGCCAGCTCTCCGATGAGGACTGCGTGAACATTTATCAGAAGTCTTATAAATGAAATCAATAAAACTGCATCGTAAGGGAAGAAGGTGCAACTACGTTGAGCAAGAAAGTATTGGCGATCATCAGCAGCCCGCGCAAAAACGGCAATACCGAGCTGCTGGCAGATGAATTTGTAAAGGGCGCACGGGAAGCCGGGCATGAGGCGGAAAAGCTCTGCCTGCGGGAAAAGAAGATCGCGCCCTGCCTGGCCTGCGAAGCCTGCCTTCGCAATGGCGGAACCTGTGTTCAGAAGGACGATATGGCGGACGTGCTGCAAAAGCTCATTGACGCCGATGTGATCGTCCTCTCCACGCCGGTTTACTACTATTCCATTTCGGCGCAGATGAAAACCATGATCGACCGCTGCTTGGCCGGCGGCGCACAGTTGAAGAACAAGGAATTCTACTTCATCACCACTGCCGCCGACGCGCCCCACGCGATGGAGCGCACAATGGCCGACCTTCAGGGATTTGTGGACTGTGTACCCGGCTCGGTGGTCAAGGGCAAGGTCTACGGTCAGGCGTTTGGCGTGGGTGAGATCAAAGGCAGACCCGCCATGCAGGAGGCATATACCTTCGGCAAAAACTGTTGAAGGGGGCAGATGCGATGGTATTTTATTTCACAGCCACCGGCAACAGTCTGTATGTGGCGAAACAGTTGGATGACCGCCTTGTTAGTATCCCCCAGGTTATCGATGGAACCGACCTGTCTTTCCGGGATGCGCGTATCGGCGTTGTCTGTCCGGTGTTCGGCCATGAGGCCCCGCCGATGGTCAAAGAGTTTCTGCACAAGGCCGCGTTTGAAACGGATTACTTCTATATGATCCTGACCTACGGCAACCGCCACGGCGGTGCGGCGGAGCTGGCGCAGCAGTTGCTGGAAAGCTGCGGCATCCACCCAGCCTACATCAACGTCGTGCTGATGGCAGACAATTTCCTGCCTGCCTTTGATATGAACGAGCAGAAAAAACTGGATAAGCGCGTTGATGAACAGATCGCTGCCATTCGGGAAGATATTGAAGCCCGGCGGCGCTGGATCAGCCCGGTGACCGGCGTGGACCGTGCCGCCCATCAGGAGTTCCTGGCCCGCAGCATTACCCCGCCGGCTGACCGCTGGAAAGATATTTACCAGGTAACAGATACCTGCATCGGGTGCGGTGTCTGCACAAAGGTCTGCCCTGCCGGATGCTGGACGCTGCAAAACGGAAAGCCGGTTTATGAGGGAGCCAACTGCCAGGGCTGTATGGCCTGTATCCATGCGTGCCCCCAGAAAGCCATCCAGCTGAGGATGCCGGAGAAAAACCCGGAGGCCCGGTATCGCAACGAACATATTACCCTGGCGGAGATCATCCGGGCAAACTGCCAGGACAAACCACTTACCAATCATAAGGAGTGATGAAATGGAATTTGTGACATTAAACAATCAGGTAAAAATGCCGCTTTTGGGATTCGGTGTGTTTCAGGTGCCCGATGCGGCCCAATGTGAGCAAGCGATACTGGATGCGATTTCTACCGGCTATCGCCTCATTGATACGGCATCTGCCTATATGAACGAGGAAGCTGTAGGAAAGGCCATTGCAAAGAGCGGCGTACCCCGTGAAGAACTGTTTATTACCACCAAGCTGTGGGTACAGGATGCCAGCTATGAAGGGGCTAAAAAGGCGATTGAGACTTCGCTCAGAAAACTGGGCCTGGAGTATTTGGACCTGTATCTCATCCATCAGCCAGTGGGAGATTATATCGGCGCTTACCGTGCGATGGAGGAAGCATACAAGCAGGGGACGCTGAGAGCAATCGGCGTGTGCAACTTTTATCCCAACCGTCTTGCCGATTTTTGCGAGACTGTGGATGTGATTCCGGCGGTGGATCAGGTGGAACTTCACCCGTTCTTCCAGCAGGGGGCTGCGCTGGCACTTATGAAGGAGTATGGGGTCCATCCCGAAGCCTGGGGTCCCTTTGCCGAAGGAAAACACGGCATTTTTACGCATCCCGTGCTGACCGAAATCGGGCAGAAGTACGGCAAGAGTGCCGCTCAGGTGGCACTGCGCTGGAATGTACAGCGTGGCGTCACCGTGATCCCGAAGTCCGTTCACAAGGAACGTATGGAGCAGAACATGAACATCTGGGATTTCCAGCTCAGCGAGGCGGATATGAAACAGATTGCCGGGTTGGACCTGGGACACAGCGAAATTGTGGATCACAGCGATCCTGGTTTTATCAAGGCTTTACACAATATCAAGATTCACGACTGATGCTTCTGCCGTGATAGAAGATACAACAGCGCGGCAAAGGAGCCTGGGATCAGGTCTCTCTGCCGCGCTTTCTATAGATAGCAAGAGGTGATATTTCCATGAAAAAAATTGTCCTTATTCTTGCCGCCATGATGAGCGTTTGCCTTCTGTCCGCGTGCGGGAACACAGATTCGGCTTCTGCTCCCGCTTCGTCACAACCGCAAAGCACAGCAGCGGAGGTGGCTGAACCACAGACACCGGAGAAAGCTGAAACTGTGTCTGCCGACAGCATTCCGGCTCTGGACGAGATCCAAGAGATCCCGGCGGCGTATTTGCAGGAGTCCAGTCAGCCCGGAACCATTGAGCGGGTGGAGTATCAAACGGCCTCCTATACCGATCCCGATGAAACCCAGGACAAATATGCCTACATCTATGTCCCCTACAGCTACGGCGAAACCAGGCAGTATGATGTGCTGTACCTGCTCCACGGCGGGGGCGGCAGTGCCGAGACCTGCTTTGGCGGGGAGGGTCAGTCCAGCGAACTGAAGCGGATTCTGGACAACCTGATTGCAAACGGAGAAATGGAGCCGCTATTGGTAGTTACGCCCACCTTTTATCCGATGGACAACGCAGATAACACTGTATCCACTGCCGGGGAACTGGTAGCCCGTTTCCCTGATGAATTGGCAAACGATCTGATTCCCGCCGTGGAGTCCCAATATTCCACCTATGCGGAAACCACCGATCCCCAGGGATTGACTGCTTCCCGCAGTCATCGGGCGTTTGGAGGCTTTTCTATGGGGGCGGTGACCACTTGGTATGTATTTATGGAAAATCTCGACTACTTCCACACCTTTATTCCCATCAGCGGCGACTGCTGGGCCATTGCCATGCAGGGCGGCGGTTCCCAGCCGGAGAAAACCGCCGGGACGCTGGAACAGGCGCTGAAAGATTCCGGCTATGGCCCGGAGGACTTTTTCATCTATGCGATCACCGGTTCAGAGGACATCGCCTATCCCATGATGAGCAGTCAGATAGAAGCCTTGCAGGATTTGCCTGACAGTTTTCATTTTGGCACGGAAAATGGCGTAGAGAACATTCGATTTGCAGTATTAGACGGCGGCGTTCACAGCTATGATTATGTGCGCCGGTATCTGTATAATCTGATGCCGCTTTGGTGGCATCCGGGAATTTGAGGGGAGGTGATTCGGTGAAACCGTTGATTGTCTACTATTCCTGGTCTGGTACTACCGAGAAAGCAGCGAAACGAATTGCCGAGGCAGCAGGTGGCGATCTGGTAAAACTGGAGCCGGAAAAAGCATATCCTGCGTCTTACGGAATGACCGCTTTGAAATCCCTGATAGAGCAGATCATTCACGCCCGGCCAAAGCTCAAGACGTTCATTCCGAATTTTGATGAATACGACCGCATTCTGATTGGATTTCCTATCTGGTGGTACAACTGCCCGATGCTGATTTGCAGCTTTTTGGAACAATACGATTTTACCGGCAAGCAGGTTTATGGTTTTTGTACGCATGGTGGCAGCGGCCCCAGCAGAAGCCTTGCTGTTATGCAAAAAAGCTGTCGCACGATAAAAGACTGTTTTGATGCGAATTCTGTTACACCTGCGAAGATTCAAAACTGGTTTTGCTGATAGGAGAGGAATATGAAAAAGAGAACGAAGATATTACTGATTGCTGCTTTTGTAGTGTTGGTTTTGGCTGGAATTGGTTATGTATATCTGTTTTGTGGCGGCAGAGTGACGGATGCCACAAATGAAGTAACCGCTGGTGAAGAAGGTACGGATTCTTTGGTGGTATATTTTACAAGAAGTGATGTGATAAAAACAGACGGTGTAGATGCGGTTTCTTCGGCCAGCCTGAACCAGACGGATTCCGGGCTTGTTGGGAATACCGAGATTCCGGCCAGAATCATTCAGGAACTGACAGGAGCAGATTTATATGCCATAAAAACAGAGCGGTATTACCGTAGTCCCTTCATGGGAACGGCGGCGACTGCATGGATAGAAGAGAGCTTTGATATGCGACCTGCCCTTGCAGCGAAACCGGATGATCTGGATAAATACGATGTTATTTATGTGGGGTATCCGATATGGTGGTTCAATGCACCGATGGCTGTAGGAACTTTTCTGGAAAGTTATGATCTTAGCGGAAAGAAGATTGTTCCATTCTGTACAAGCCAGGATAACGGAATTGATGTAAGTATGGATTATATCCGGGAGGTGTGCGGTGATGCGGAAATATTAGAGGGCTTGCGAATTTATGACAATACAGCCAGCGAGGAGCAGATCCGCTCATGGCTGACTCAGAATGGTCTTTTGGAGGAATAGAAATGGAGACAAAGGATAACCAGAGAGCAGGACTATCATTCCGGCATTGTTCTTTTTGGATTTTAGGTCAGGGGAACAAGAAAAAAATCAACAAACTACTGGCTGTTGTACTGGCAGCAATTTTAACCCTGAGCCTTGCCGCGTGCGGCAGCGAAACACCTGATGAATCCGGTGCCAATGCGGAAAGCAGCCAGAGCAGCATGGCGGGGTCTGTACAGACAGATGAACCTTCTTCGGAAGAAAGCTCTGCTTCCACTGCATCCGACGACGGCCATAACATCCTGATTGCCTATTTCAGCCTTCCCTTAAACGATGGTGTGGACACTGTGACCAGGGCCAGCCGTAAGGAATCAGACGACGGAACCTTTGGGAATGTCCGGTTTATGGCAAATGTGATCCAGGAAAATGTGGGCGGCGACCTGTTCTCGATCGAAACAGTTCAAGAGTATCCTATGGACAGCATGGATGACCTGCTGGAATTTGCCTATGAGGAAAAAGGGGAAAATGCCCGCCCGGAGCTTTCAACCCATATTGACAACCTGGATGATTACGATGTGGTTTTCATCGGCTACCCGAACTGGAACGCTGACCTGCCCATGCCAATGTATACCTTTTTTGAGGAATACGATTTCAGCGGCAAGACCATCATTCCCTTTGTCGCCCACGGCGGCAGCCGCGCATCCCGGACGGTAGACACCATTGCAGAGCTGGAGCCGGATGCCACAGTGATTGATGATCCTGTCACCGTTTTTTGGAACGAACTGGACGATGCTGAAAGCATTGTCACAGAATGGGTACAGAATCTGGAATTTTAAGAAACAGCGGCATGGCGGGAAGCAGACGCCCTCCGCCAGACAAGGAGGATGAAAAAATGAAACGATGGATTTGCGTTCTGCTTTGCGCCTGCTTGATATTTGGAATGACCGCCTGTAGCAGCGAAGGTTCCTTGTTAGAAAACGACAGCGCAGGCAATCCTGATATTTTAGAAGGCTCCCCCGGTTCATCGAATGTACAGCAGGAGCAGGAATCGGAAGGAGATGAGGCACAAGTGCAGGATGTTTATGATTATGAAACAAGGGAGATCGATTGCTCTATCGGCGATCAAAACATTTACGGGGTGGCCTATATACCGGATACCGATGAAAAAGTCCCTCTGGTAATCTTTTCACACGAACTGGGCAGCACCCATCGCTCCGGCACAGAGTACGCGGAGGAACTGGCTTCTCGCGGCATTGCAACCTATACTTTTGATTTCCGGGGCGGCAGTACTGCAAGCCGCAGCGATGGCTCCACAGTGGGAATGTCTGTGATGACAGAAGCCGCCGATGTGGAAGCTGTACTGGATGCGGCGAAAGAATGGGATTTTGTAGATATTGACCGTATCGCCTTGATTGGCGCCAGCCAGGGCGGTATGGCCAGCGCGGTGGCGGCGTCCCGCAGGCCGGACGAGATTGCCGGATTGATTTTGCTCTACCCGGCGCTGCTGGTTCACGATGCAGTCCATGAACAGTTTGACTCGTTGGATGAAGTGCCGGAGCAGTTCTATTTTAACGGGTGGATCAACGTGGGGAAAAACTATGTTTCCGATGTGTGGGACTATGATGTATATGCGGAAATGCCGAACTATACGAACCCGGTTTTGATCCTGCACGGCGATCGGGATGGGATCGTGGACGTGTCCTATGCACAGCGGGCTGCGGAAAGCTACCCGGATGCGGAACTACATATCCTCCACGGCGCGGGACACGGCTTTTATAGCAGCAGTTTCGACATGGCAATGGATTATATCCTGGACTATTTGCGTGAAACCGGCTTTCTTGTGTAAAGGAGGCGGTGCTGGTGACGAAAAAGGCGATCTTAAAAATTGTAGTCGATGTATGGATGACGGCGGCGCTGCTGTTCCTGATGACCTACAATATGCTGGGCGATGCGTTCCACGAATGGCTGGGTGCTGGGATGCTGGTGCTGTTCCTGCTGCATCATATCTTGAATTTCAAATGGAGCCGTGCCATTTTCCGGGGAAAGTATACGGCGTACCGTATTTTGCAAACAGTGTTTGTCCTTGCGATTTTACTGACGATGCTGGGGTCGCTGATCAGCGGGATCATTTTATCCCGCCATGTGTTTGTTTTCCTCGGCATTGATGGGGGCCGCTCTTTTGCCCGGACGTTCCATTTAGTCTGCGCCTACTGGAATTTGGTGCTTCTCTCCTTACATTTGGGCCTGCACTGGAACAGCATGATGGCTATGGCGAAAAGAGCCAGCGGAAAACCTTCCGCGATCCGCACTTGGGTACTGCGCATTTTAGCCTCTATCGTGGCCGGATACGGGGTGGTTGCCTTCGTGAATCGGGACATCGGCAGCTACATGACTTTGCGAACACAATTTGCATTCTTCGATTATGAAGAACCCCTGTTCCTTCTTCTCGCTGATTATCTGGCGATTATGGGGCTGTTCGTTTTTATGGGCCACTATGTAGCCACAGCCCTTCGGAGCCTTGGAAAAAAGTAATCGAGGAAAAAAGCATGAAAAAGATCGTATCCATCGTTTCGGCGGGGTGCTTGGTCGTTGGTCTGGCCGCTTGCTCCCAGCAAAGAGAGGAAGGACAAACGCCTGACACCAGAGATTTCTTTGCCATGAATACATACATCCGCCTGGAGGCGTATGGGAACGGGGCTGCGGATGCGCTTGCTCTGGCGCAGGCATGGATCGAGGAACTGGAAGGGCTTTGGTCTGTCACAGATGAAGTCAGTGAAATCTATGCGCTCAACCACAGCGGCGGACAGCCTGTTTCCGTCAGCGATGACACCGCAGCGGTGGTTTCCTTTGCGCTGGAAATGGCCGAAGAAACCGCCGGCACATTGGAACCCACCATTTACCCGGTGCTGACTGCCTGGGGCTTTACCACCGATGAACACCGTGTGCCAAGCCAGGAAGAAATCGACGGGCTGCTTGCATCGGTGGATTACCGCAGAGTTTCTGTGAATGGGAATACCATTCAGATGGAGCCGGGGATGATGCTGGATTTGGGCGCGGTCGGCAAAGGGTATGCCAGCGATAAGGTTGAAGAACTTCTCCGAGCAGAAGGGGTTACTTCTGCCTTGCTTGACCTTTTCGGAAATATTGTGATGATCGGCTCCCGGCCCGATGGCAGCGACTGGCGGCTGGGACTGCAAAGCCCGTTTGAGAACGACACTGTAGGGGTGTTGACGGCTTCCGACTGTGCGGTGGTAACCTCCGGCAATTATGAGAACTTCTTTACGGCGGATGACGGCACGATCTATGGCCATATCATAGACCCTGCCACCGGCTCCCCTGTGAACAATGACCTTGCTTCTGTAACCATTGTAGCCAAGTCTAATGGTGTGAAGTCAAGAATGCAATAAGAGAAAATTTGCGAAAGAAGTACCCCACAAGAGTAGTAACCAGG
>CANQBA010000029.1 GCA_947589545.1 uncultured Oscillospiraceae bacterium
AGCACTACCATATTTTCTATTTTCGGCCACCCATACGCCCGCTTACGCTGGGCGTGAGGTGGTTTTTTGACAGACTGCTCCCATCCGGGCGACAGCCCGGATGGGTTCTCTTTCGCCTTCACTCGCACGGTTCGCTCCTCCTTTCCCCATCGGGCGACAGCCCGATAGGGGCCCCTTTATGGCCTCTCATACCTGCGCCCCCTGTGATCCTTCATCCCGACACCTCCTCATCCATCTTGTGACCACAAGTGTCACAGTAGGGAGCCCGATAGTCACCCCATTCGTGTTCCTCGCCGCAGTTTGAACAAATTTGGAAATCTCCATCTTCAATCCAATGTGCGTGCTTCTCCGTGTCAACGGTAGGGGCGTTGTCAATACACATGAGTATCAATTCCTTATCGGGCATCTGACCGTGATTCTCCAAAGTATCAAATACCGCAGAAATATGGTCATGAAGTATAGTTGCGTCGATCAACCTCTTATCCATTTTGTATCACCTCAGCTTTCATACGGGCTCGGCAGGGAATAATCCCACTGCTCCCCGCCCTTATAGGCGTTGCGAAACCAATTGTGCCCGTCGCGCCCCACAAACCACCGGTAATCTGCGGGCAGTACCCGCCCGGCCCGCTTGCAGCCCAGGCTCTCCATCGTCCACCGCTCCAGCACGTCCCGCGCCAGCGCGTAGAGATCATCCAGCACGGGGAAGGAATCCCGGTAGTAGAACCGGTTGGGGGACGTAATGACCGACGCCACCGTCACCGGCTCCGTCTGGTCGTCCACCCGGTTGCAGACCACCCAGCCGATGCAGGCCACCTCCGTCCGGCTCTCGATGCCCCCGGCCTCGCCCCACATGAGCTTCGCCAGCATCACGACCTCCGCCTCCGTGTACCGTGGATATAGCCTCGCCTGACACCGCCACCACTCTTCTTGAAGAGCCTTGATGCCGTCGGAATCCTCTTTGATGCCCAGCGACCTCAGTAAATCCGCCGCGGCGTGTACTTCCTCCTGCCTTGCCAGCAGTTTCTCCGGCCCCGCCGCCCTCGCCGCGAAAGCCCCCACCAGCACCAGCGCCGCGATCATCGCCAAGGCAATCAGCCCGGCCAGTATGTAGGTGACCGCCGTAGATTGCCACCAGCCCCGTTTTCGCCAGCATCGCAGACCGTATCCGCCGGATTTCAGATGGCTTGCACACATGGAACACGGCTCTTTTCCACAGGCCTTTTTATGTATCTGCAATTACTGCACATATTCGTTATTTTTTTGTTTCCCATTCTCACGTTCCTTCCTCCCCACGTATAAGTACAACGTTTCTTGCGTGCGTCAGGTAGATCACACCATCCACCTTCACCTGAACCATATCGCTGTTCTCGTAGTTCCACCATTCCTCCACACGCCCGCGAACGACGCTCCCATCCGGCATGGACAGGATAACCGAGTCAAATTTCTGGTGGATATCAAAGATTCCCCGGTTGCACCCCGTCACGGTCAGGGCCAGCACAACCGCAAGGACTATCAAAATCGCGCGTTTCATTCCTGATCTCCTTTCTTGTCGACCACCAGCCGGTACCTCCCCGGCGCGGATCCTCCTGATCCGCTCGGCCTGCACCGACCGCTCAAATCCGCACCGCGAGCAGGCATGGCACCTCGGCTGACCGGGCTCCCGGCCCAAAACGCAATCTGTCATTTCACTACCTCCTGAAATATGGGCGTCTGACTAGGAAGAAAACCTTTCATTCGTTTCTCTTTATAATCGTTGTATTTCCGGCGGTACTCGCAGCTCTTGCCGAAGATGCTCCACGCCGCTTTGACCACGTTGGGCTCATAGGGGCGGATCTTCTCCAGATCCTCCACGGCCTTGTAGGAGATGGAACAGCCGCAGCAGCCCGTCCGGGTGAGGCCGTAGACCTCGTAGGCGTCGGAGTAGCGGATCCCGTAATGCTCCTTGTACCAGGCTTTGTCCTAGTCGGAGACGTAGTAGAGCAGGCGGAGACGGTACTGGCCGTTACCCGTCTCGGTGAAGCACAGGGAGGTGTTGTCCTTCCGGGGGACGGAGCGCATACCGCCCTCGTCCCGGCGCTCGCCGGTATGGAAAGGGGGACGCCCTTTTTCTGCCACTCAGACAGCCCGGCGGACATGATCTTGCTGATGAAGGGGATACCGTAGCGGCCGGAGGCGGTGACGATATTGACCTTGGGGCGGCACTCCTGGATCTCCACGCCGTACTTTTCCGCCACAGCCTTGACGTGATCCTTTGTGGCCCGCATCTCCAAACCCGTGTTAAAGAATACATACTTGATGGGCGGGAGGCCGAAATTCCGGCGCGTCCGCTCGATCAGGTCGATGAGGATGTCGCTGTCGGCGCCGCCGGAGTAGGAGCAGATAGCTTTGGGGTACTCCGTCAGGCGCTTGGCGATGATGCTCTTGACAGCCTCGAATTTCGACGGAGGGGCAAAATCCGCGTAGTCCGGGCGGTTTGTGTAGACGGCACTTTTATAAGCTTCTTTCATCGTTCCACCCCCGGCCAGCCCTCCGGCTTGTCCACCCTCACCCCCGTGGCCTCAAACCCCTCATCCGGCTTTTGCTCCAGCCCTTCGGCCACGGCTTGCATGATTTTGTCGGCAATGAGCCATTCCGGCTCCCCCGCCGCCCGCAGGCAACGAGCCAGATCGCCGACGGCATTGGTATAACATTCAAATGGCACTTCACCGGCAGATCGCATACCTCCGCATTGTATCGCAAGCTCTCGTCCGCAAGCGTTTCCGCCGTAATCGTTAACTTTCCCATTGACAACTCATCCTTTCCGGGCTACAATAGCCCTGTAATAGTTCTCTCTTGACCCTTGGCGGGCCGCTCTTTGCAGTAGGGCGGCCCGCCCTCTTTATGCCCCCAGGAGCCGGGCCAGCCCCTCCGCCAGGGCCGCGCAAAGCCCGAACGTCCCCAGGAACACGCCGCAGTAAACGGCGTCCTCAACGCCCCGGACGATCCGCCGGCGCCGCGCGGCTGTGGTTGACAGCTTCCGCTTCTCCATGCCTTCACCTCCTCACTGGTCACCCCAGGCCACGCCCAGGGCCGCGCAGACCGCCCGGCCCGTGAGACCCAGCTTGCGCGCCATCAGCCCGAATTTGTAGACGTCCATGTTCTGAAAGCCCTTCTTCTTGCTCCGGCAGAAGGTGGCTTCCGAGACGCCGATCGCCATAGCCACGTCCACATCGCGGGCGTACCCCTTTTGGGCCTTCCCGCGGGCAATCGACGCCATCAGCGCCCGCTCCCGCTTCTGCTGTTCCGTTTCCCGTGCCATGCTCAGGCCTCCTTTCACATCCCCGCGCACAGGCGCCGGAACCTCTCCCGTCCCTTTGCCGTGATGAGCGTTTGCAGGGGCATGGGACCCGACTTTCCCACATACTCCCGGACCTCAAAGTAGCCGCGGTTTTTCTCCGACATGGGCATGAGCTTGTGGCGCTTGTCCCGGTAGACAAATTCCTGGCTCAGAAGCAGTCCGATGAACTTGTCCTCCTTCACCTTCAAAAGCTTCGCCGTCTCCCGGAAGGTCGTCAGGTCGTTCCGTTCCATCATCGCGTTGTAGTGCTCCACCTTCGGCCTCGCGTCCTCCAGCGCCTCCAGGAGCGAGGCGTTGGCCGCTTCCAGCTCCCGGCGCTTGTCCCGCTCGTCCTTCAACGCGGTCAAGATCCTGATCCCGAACTCCGGCTCGGCGATCGCCCGCCCCAGCGCCTCCGGCGTCATATACGCCCCGTGCCGGCGTATGGTGGGGATCACCTCATCGGCGATCTTCGCCTGGAACCGCTCCGCCGTCTCGTTCTTGGCCTTCATAGCCAGCCGGTAGAAGATGTTTTCGGGGATAAAGGCGTCTTTCCCCACTTCTGGGGAAAATCCAAGTTCATCCAAATATCCGGAAACACGTTCCCACTTGACGTATTCAACGCCATTCTTTTCTTGGGTGAACCCCAGCCCGCGGGCCACGGTCTCCAGCTTCAGGTAGGCGGTGCCGTCCCGCTCGTAGCAGTCGATCCCGTCGATGGTCATAATGTCGTTCATGTTGAACCTCCTTTTAGTATGATGATCGTGATGTCGTCGTCCGCCTTGCGCTGATACTCCGGATTCCCCGCGATGATCTCAACGATTTCAGCGGCCTTTTCCCGCCCCGCGTCGGTGAGCTTTTCACAGGCCTCCGCGATCCGCCGGAGGGGATCTCCGGCGGGGTGGGGTGCCTCCTCCGTATCCGCCAGAGAATAGAAGTCCACCCCCAACGCCTCCGCCATCCGCTTCAAGGTCTCGATTTTCGGACAAACCTTCCCGGATTCATACTTTCGAATCGCCGAATCAGCCATATCGCATTTTTCAGCTACCTGTTTCTGCGTCATGCCCTTTTCGATTCTCGTCTTACGAATTTTTTCGCCTATGGTGGGGGCTACATCTCCGTCAAGAATGATGCTCTTGGGAATCTCGAAATAATCGGCCATCCGCTGGACTGCCTCCATACGTGGAACCTTTGTGTCGGCCTCCCAGGTGGAAACAGCCTTATCCGTGACCCCGGCGATCTTCCCCAGTTCCGTTTGCGTCATCCCATGAGATTCCCTTAACTGCTTAATATTTTCGCCGATGGTCGATGCCCGGACTTTCCGTCTCAGCAGATAATCGGTGCCGCACTGGAACAACTGGGCCATCTGCTCCAGCTTTGACTGCGGGATATTTCCCTTTGAGAGCCAGGAGTAAACTGTCTTCCTGGTGACCCCCATCTTCTCCGCGAAGTCCTCGTAGGTCATATTCCGTTTTGCTCGTTCCGCTTCTATGTTTGGAAACTCGCTCGGGAACTTCATTAAGTCACCTCCTGTTAGTAATTCCTCCGCCGGGATGCCCAGCACTTCCGTCAGTCTCTCGAGCTGCTTCAAAGAAGGAAGTATCTCGCCGGTTTCATATTTTGAGATAGTCGCCCGGTTGACTTTCAGCCTGTCAGCCAACTCAACTTGCGTCATGTGCAGCGACTTCCTCGCTTCCCTGATGATCTCGAAATTCATTAAACCGCTCCCCTATCAATGATTTCGGATCCCAATACCGAAATCAGCTTTTCAGCGGTTTCCTTGGAACAGCTTTTCCCGGTACGCACTGCAGTCATGGTTATACGGGATATCCCTGCCTTTTCAGCCAGTTGTTTCCCGTTCAAATCATGACGAACCATAGCAACAGCCAATTTTTCACGATTTATACGCATTATAATCACCTCCTGACTTTTTCGTTTGACTGTATTGCAAGCTATAACACAGTCATCTGCAAAAATCAACAATTTTTCTGTCTTTTGTAAAAATTTTTTCTTGACCTTTTGCATTTGCGGATGTATTATATAGGCGAGGTGATTTACATGAGTACTGGACAGCGCATCAAAGACGCTCGCAGAAAAGCCGATTTAACTCAAAAAGAGCTTGGCACCAAATTAGGAGTAGCGTATCAGACCGTCGCTCAATGGGAAAATGATTTGCGCAAACCGAAAATAGAAACATTAACGCGAATAGCCGAAGCGTTAGGCGTAGACCCCTATTCTCTTGCCGACTGGGATACAGCCACACGCATGATTGAAAATGATATAAATTCCGTCGATGACTCCCGCCAGCGCATAACTGCCGCCTATGAAAAGCTTACCGGTGAGGGGAAGGCAAAGGCCGCAGAGATTGTCGAGATCATAGCCGGCAATCCACAATATCAGTGCAAAAAGAGCGATAAAGGCAAATAACCGCCCCCGGCACCGGGGACGGTCAAACGGTAAACAAGGAGGTATTTTTCATGATGTATCCCTTTTTGACGCTGGATGATGATACCGAGATCACACACTCCGAGATGCGGGAGGACGGGAGCGTGAAGGTGTATATTGAGACGCCCGATGAAAAGGACGGCTTTCATGACGCCACCTGCTTCCTGCCGGGATACCGGTGGACGGACGTGCACGGCTACTCCGAGGAAGAAATGGAGCGCTTCAGACATCTCCTGTGCAACAACGCCCACCTGATCCTTGAGTTTTCACAGAAAGGCGGAGTACTGCATGCCGCAAATTTTTAGAGTCGGGCCGTATATCGTCTAATTCTGGTCAAATGAAAACGACCCGCTGGAGCCGGTACACGTTCACATAGCGGAGGGGCGGTCGACCGCGAACGGGACAAAGGTGTGGATCACCAGCCGCGGGAAAGCCCTGCTTGGCAGCAACAACGCCAGGATCCCCGCTCCTGTTCTGCGTGATCTCCTTCGCATTATCGAGGCCAACAGCGACGACATTATTCGGAAGTGGTCTGATCATTTCGGACAGATAGATTACTTTTGCTGAAATAAAAAGCCGCCCCCGGTGCCGAAGCACCGGAGACGGAACAGGAAAGTCTGAGCCGGACTGAAAGCAAGCTCAGGACAAAATATAGGAACGAGGTGTTGCGCAAAAATGGAGATTCATTACTCGAAGCAGGCCGTTAAATTTCTTTCAAAGCAAAACGCCGCCACAAGGACCCGCATCATCAACGCCGTCGCTCTTCTTCCGGCGGGCGATGTGAAGAAGTTGACCGGCCAGCCCTACTACCGGCTGCGTGTCGGCGATTACCGTGTCCTGTTTTTGAGGGACGGCACTGTTGTCGATGTGACAAAGATAGACAATCGCGGCCAGGTTTATAAGAATTAGGAGGTGTTATCATGAGCGAAATCAAAGCCCGCCTGATGGGCGCCATTACCGTGATGGATGAGGAAGCCGCGCGGCGTCTTTGGAACATGATCGAGCGTATGTATTCCGCGCCCGATTGGGACGCCGTTGAGGAGGAGGCCCCGGACGAGATCGACCTTGCAATGATCCGCGAGATTCGGGAGGACCCGGATTGCACCGCCCTCGCCTCCGACGAGGAAGTCCGGGCGCTTTTGAACTGAGCAAAGAAAAACCGCCCCCGGTGTTGGCGCACCGGGAGCGGTAAAGAGGGTAGTAAGTTTTCTGACGGCCTACCACCCTTCAATATTAACATAATATTGGAGGTTTTACAATGGGAAAAGTGAAAAAAGTTGACTATGGAGCCATGTTTTCCTATGACGAAAAGCGTGGGCTCTATTACTGTTCCAGGGTCATCAACGGCGTCACCTGAAAATTCCGCGCCAAGGACGCCGAGGCCCTATACCACAAGGTCGAGACCGCCATAAAGCCGTCCATCCCGACTTTTAAGGAAATAGCGGAAGCTTGGTGGGCGGTAATAATTGAAGCCATACAGGACAATACGCGTGTTTCCTATGCACCGTATTACAACGCTGCCATTAAGGAATTTGGCAGCCGCCCCATCAATGAAATCATTCCCGCTGATGTGGAACGGATCATTCTCCGCATGAAGTCCCAGAATTTTGCCGCCAAAACGGTAAAGACCCAGAAGGGCGTCATTAAGATGATCTTCGATTATGCCATTACGCAGGATCGCCCATGTATAGCCTTCAATCCAGCTTCTGCAATAACGATCCCCCGCGGGTTGAAACGCAAGAAGCGCTCAAGTCCAGATGACAATGCTATGCAAATCGTCATTGACAACGTCGAAACGGCCACCTTCGGCCTGTTTCCTTATCTGCTCCTCCATACCGGATGCCGACGCGGTGAAGCCCTGGCCCTGACGTGGGGAGACATCGACGCCAAGAACAATAAAATCAGCATCACAAAGGAGTATACATATCCGTCTGGAATGCCCGTCCTTAAAGAGCCGAAAACGGAATCCGGCGTCAGATCGGTCGAGCTCCTGCCCAGGCTTAAGGCACACCTTAAAAGGCCGAAGGACGACAAGGACGACACACTCATTTTCGCCGCGCCAGACGGCCGCCCGTTGCAGGAAAACGCTTTCCGCCGGCGCTGGCGCCACTACTGCAAAGACGTGGGCCTGGTGGTCGATATCCCAGAAGTGAGAAAGAGCAAGACCGGGAGAACCTACATCTACCACAACATCAAGCCCACGCTGACGCCGCACCAGCTCCGTCACGGCTGCGCCACCCTCCTCTATGAGAGCGGAGTAGATATGAAAACTTCCCAATCCCAGCTCGGTCACGCCGACGTCCATACCACCATGCAGATCTACACCGATATCCGGGAAAGCCACCGGAAGGATCAGCTCGGCAAACTCACTTCTTACATGTCTACAAAGTACGGCGAAATCGCTAAAGCCTAACGCTATGGACACCCAACTGGACACCAATCTCGTTTTGGCCTGATTTTTCAGTTGTTTCTATTTCGTTCGGGGCCAAGAGGCCGCGGGTTCAAATCCCGCCGCTCTGGCCAACATTTAAGGCTTGAAACAGCAAAGTTTTGAGCCTTATTTGTTTTTTATAGAACTTTTTTACGGTTCTCTGCTTTTTGAATTCAATGGAGTATCAACAAAATATGTCAACATTTTTGGCATTTTCGAAAAAATGAGCCGGAGGACGTGCCCCCGGCTCTATAATCGACCACATTAAAAGCTATGTAACAGCGCCCCGACAAACCCGGCCATGAGCGCCGCGCCTATCGCCCACAGCCCCGTGAGTTTCACCAGGATCACCAGCACCACCGCACCGATGGTCGTAAGTACCAGCGTGTACTTCTGCTTCGCCGTAAAGTGTTCCTCCATTCAGCGTGGTACTCAGCACGCTCCTCTTGAATGGAGAAGTCCACACGTCTCATATCTTCACCCCCTTCCCCGTTGGAGCGGGCCGGTAAACTCCCGCTCTGACGGCTTTGTTGTAGACCAGGTCGCCGTTTAATTGATTGCCCCCAGAAACGGAAAGCATTCGGTTAGAGGCAAACCATCGGCTCCGGCCTGATATGCCAGCACCAGAAGTGGGGAAACGGCCTCATACCACCTGACGGTCCCCGGTTTCAGTTCTTTCCCGTGCGTGGCCTCGTTGTAGACCCGGGTCAATGTGTCATAGTTGAGACAGTAACCACACTCTTTCAGCAGGTCGTTCTTCGTCTTGCCCTCGTTTTCTTTCATCCGTTTATTGACTTCCTCTCTTGTATTTTTGGGTGGGAGCGGGTATAATAGATATGTCCGCCCCCTCGTTGGGGCTTGGCGGGGGCCTCTTGCATCTGGCTTTGCTCGGCGTTGATGCAAGGGGCCTTTCTCATACGCTCAGTACAAACCGGGTCGTGGTGGTGGGCTTGCTGTACTGACCGTAAAGGTCGGCGTGCTCAGCCTTGAAAGTCTTGCTGTCGAAGCGGTTGCTCACTACGTTCTTCCAGGTGGCCTTCCAGCCGTCGCCCTGGAGGGTTTCGGTGCCCTGCTCAACCATTGCGGCCTTGAGCTTGTCGGTGAGGGCTTCGGCCTCGGCCTGCAGCTCCTCGATCATGGCCCTGACGCTCAAAAGGTCCTTCGCGGTGGTGTTGATCTCGATTGCGCTCATTTGTTTTACCTCCTTAATGTTTGGAGAACTCCGGAGGTGGGTGGCTATCTTTCACTTTTCGTGCGTCTCGCGCCTTACCGAATCCGTTCCCGCACTTGCGGGGCGTTCTTGCTGTTACCCGTCCGCCCTCGCCGGTGCCTTTCACTGTTTTGTTCTCCCTTGATGATACTATTATACTGCCGTCAGTATATAAAGCCAACATGGAATATTGCACAAATATACTGACGGCATTTTGTTCATATTGTATATTGACAGCAGTAGACCTGTGGGGTATAATATAGCTATGCTGGGAAAAGAGGCCGTATTATGTGGCCTCCCCAAGCGGCAATGGAGGGGATAAGGATGCCCATAAAGAGTGATGCCCAGCGGCGGGCCGTGGCTAAATATAACGCGGCAAACTATGAGCGGGTCGAGCTGCGACTTGAAAAGGGCAAGAAAGACGTTGTAAAAGCCCACGCAGAGGGTCATGGGGAAAGTCTCAACGGCTTTATTAACCGCGCCATTGTGGAGACGATGGAGCGGGACCAGGAAGGTTGAAAGGTTTCGGAATGAAGCAAGCGGCTTCATAATTTGTTGTAAGGAGGTTTTATTTTGCCTCGAACAAAAGTTGGTATTCCCTGGGAACAGCAAGAGCTTGAAGCGGAGCTCCGGGAACGGTACGGTGGGTACATGATGATTCCTCAAATAAGGGAAGAGCTGGGCGTATCTGAGCCTACGGTTCGCAAGTTCATGGACGGTGCGGATTGGTTCCGGGTCGGACGGGCAAGAAAATACAGGGTCAGGGACGTGGCAAAACGAATTTATGAGAGTAAGGGGAAGTAAAATGGTGGTAATGGAGCGGGGCTCACTTACCAGTGGTATCAACAGTTACATATCAAATGGAGGTGTGCAGGAATGAGCGAAAAGGAAAAAGCGGCTGCAATGCTTGATATGGTCCCGGCGTATAAGATGGGCTATGTTATCGCCTATCTGCAAGGGCTTATGGACGACGAGGCCCAGGACGATGCCTTTTGCGCCGATATGCTCAAAGAGTACATGGAAGACCCCGACCCACACAAGCACGACACGATCTCGATTGAAGACCCTGCCGCGCAGTTGGGGGTCAAGCTCCCATGACTTGCCACGTTATCATTGAGAAAAGGGCAGAGAAATTTATCCGCAGGCAGACAAAGGAAAATCAAGACCGGCTTATCACGGCCATATACAAGATGCCGTTTGTCGGTGACATTAAGCC
This sequence comes from uncultured Oscillospiraceae bacterium, assembly GCA_947589545.1. Lineage (GTDB taxonomy): Bacteria > Bacillota > Clostridia > Oscillospirales > Oscillospiraceae > RUG626. Next base: position 10,619 of record CANQBA010000029.1, read on the forward strand.
GATGGAGGGAAAGAGCGGATATTACCGGCTCCGTGTCGGAGATTTCCGGGTGATCTATACCGGAGCAAGAGATCGTCACCGTCCGGGTGCTGGACGCCGGGAACCGTGGGGACGTGTACAAATAAATCAAGGGCCGTGGGATTGCTCCTACGGTCCTTATTTTGCGTTGTACGGGTTTTGCGGTATACTACAAAGACAGGAAAATCAATTCTGCGGCATTGTGGGGCGTCACGCGGCGTAATCGCCATTGCAGTTTTGCAGGCAGCGATTGCCGCAGTCACGCCCGCAATGACCGGTGTCGGTTCGTACATTTAACTGAATCTGCAGCCCTTCCAATGCGCTTTTGAAAATGGTGACATCCCCGGTGAGATTATCCTGCATGGTATTTGCCATCTGGAGTGCCGCACCGTCAGCGTTTGAAATGGCGTCCGCCAGCTTTGAAACGTCTGCTTCGCTGGCGTTCATAATGGCGTTCCAGCCTGAAATCGCTTCCTGTCCGGCAATCTTGTTGGCGTAGTTGATCTGTTCCTCTTGCGTCAGGCCTTTCCACGCCTCGCGCGTCTCCATCAACGCGTAGCCAAAGTCGCGCGCGCTGCCGTCCGCGTTGTAAAACTGTACGCCCAGCTCGTCCGTCAGAATGCCAAGTGCGCCGAGGCTCTTGGAGCTGGCGCCCGCATCCGTGGAAAACCGCGTAATGATGGATCGCAGGGCTGTGATGCCTTAATTCCGCTGTTTGCCATGAGCCCGATGGCGAGCGCTGCGTCCTCCGCCGAGCAGCCCATCGAGCCCGCTACCGGCGCAACGTACTTGAATGTCTCGCCCATCATGCCGACATTGGTGTTTGCGTTGCTGGACGCCACAGCCAGCACGTCGGCAAAGTGGCCGGAATCCTCTGCCGACAGGCCAAACGCGGTAAGTGCGTCGGTGACGATATCGGAGGTGGCAGCCAAGTCCTCACCGCTGGCGGCGGCAAGGTTCATGATGCCCTCGATGCCGCCCAGCATATCGCCGGTTTTCCACCCGGCCATTGCCATATAGTTGAACGCTTCAGCGGATTCAGTGGCGGAGAATTTTGTCTTTGACCCCATCTCCACAGCCTTATCGCGGAGTGCATCAAATTCGTCTCCGGCCGCCCCGGAAATCGCCGCCACTTCGGACATAGCGGCGTCAAACTGAGAGTCCGCGTCAATAGACGCCTTCGCATGCGTTTGTTACATCCATCTTGCTTATCAAAATTGGCACTTGCTGCGTTTGCTATAACTTGCTTGGAGTTTTCCGATTTTGCAACGCCGCCCTTATGCCCTGCGTCACGGCGTTTCTCCCTTATCTCCAGCCACTTTTTTGTATCCCGCGATATCTGCGCCGATATGAAGCTAAATGCCATGCTTGCCGCCGGGGGCAGGCCGATGGGTTCCGTGCCATCGGAGGCAAACGCAACGAGACCCTTAAAAAGCCGTCCTGCCTCCTCGTCTGTCAGCCGGTCAAGATGCTGCCCTATATCAGCATATAAGACAAAACTATTCTTCTCACTCATCATCTGCCCACCCATCCATAACCGTCTGCCCCGTCATCTCCAACAATGCCTCCTCTGCGGCCTTGCAGATCTCCCGAATTTCAGCCGCACGGTGGTACATCTGACGGATAAATGCTTGAGCATCAGCGGGACCTTCTGGAAGAAAATACCCGTTTTTGCAATCCGCCATAATGACAGCGCCGGTTTTACGTTCACATTGGATTTGCCGCCGTAGTGCCCGCTCGTCTAATCCCATCATATCAGCCAGATTGGTGCGCTTAATCCCACGGCTCCGCCCGACGCGGAGGAAAGAGGACACTTGACGGCGGCGGGAGAGGGTGTTAAAATCGGGGTAAGGAAAAAACGTGCCCGCGCAAGCCGCCAGTCCTGCCTTTGGGGCTGTGAAATTTGTAAAGGTTATGCCCAACAGCCACCAGCAGAAGCTCAAGCTTTACCTTCTCCAGCCCCCGCCGGCGTATTCTTCGGTACCCACGATCCCGTTTGACGACGCCGAAGGTACCCTCCGCCTGAATCGATCGGTTCATCCGCAACAGTGCTCCGTGGGTGCTGTTCCGGTTGCGGAGAACTTTCTCGTGCATCGCGGTCAGCTCCAGACTCTCGGGACTGTACTCGGTGTTCACCGGGATATGGACACCGGCTGTGCGGCAGCTGGGCGTCTCGTTCTTCATGAGATGTCTGTACCTGAGATTCACCTTGCAGGCGTCCTCAAGCTCCCGAAGCGTCGCCAATATTTTGTCCATCGCTCCAAACAACGCGGTCTTCAAAAGATCGACCCTATTGTACCCTGGCCGGCCCAACTTGCTTATCTTCCCCGGCTTCAGATACTGCTCTGCGTTGGGCTATACTGTGTGCCGGTATGGTTTGCTTTCACAAAATAATTATACCAAAAAAGAAGAGAGTTACCAGGGCCTTCCTTGTTAACTCTCTTCCCTTTTTACGGGGCTTTTTTCACAGCCCCTTTCGTTTTCCGGAAGGCGTCAGGGGATTTTGTTCAATTTATAAAGTGCACAAAAACAGGTGTAATTATTTGTACAATGTGTTGATTTTTCGCTTTTGCCCTTGAAATCATGAATGAAAAATAGCATAATATGGGGTAGAAAAATCACACTTGGGAGGGGCTTATGACACGGCTCAACAACGACTGGGAATTTACGCCGGAATGGAGCGAGGCGTTCCTCTCCGGCGCGGGGACATATGAACCGGTGCGCCTCCCCCACACGGTAAAGGAGACGCCTCTCCACTACGCCGACAGCGCAAGCTATCAGATGATCTGCGGATACCGCCGCGTCCTGCGCATCCCCGGGGACAGCGCCGGCAGGCGGGTCTTTCTGCGCTTTGACGGCGCGGCGCACATTGCCACCGTGTATGTGAACGGGCGGGCGCTTATGACCCACCGCTGCGGCTACACCGCCTTCCGGGTGGAGGCGACGGACGCGCTGACGCCCGGGGATAACCTGCTGGCGGTGCGGCTGGACACCACGGAAAACCCCGAAGTCCCGCCCTTCGGCTACGTCATCGACTACCTGACCTTCGGCGGGCTTTACCGGGACGTATGGCTGGACGTCCGGCCCCGGAAGCTGATTTCCGACCTCTTTGTGACCACGCCGGATCTAAGCTCGGTGAATATTTCCTGCTCGGCCGATCTGGGGCCGGGGGACGCCCTGCGCTATGACATCATCGACCCGGAGGGCCGTACTGTGGCGACGGCAACAGGCGGGACGGAGGCGACTGTACGCGCCGAGGTGATAATTCGCCCCTGGAGCGTGGACGATCCGGCGCTCTACCGCTGCCGGGCTACCCTGCTGGAAAACGGCGTCCAGGGGGACGTTCAGGAGACCTCCTTCGGCTTTCGCACGGCGGAATTTAAGGCGGACGGATTTTATCTCAACGGGGAAAAGCTCTTCCTCCGGGGCCTCAACCGGCACCAGTCCTATCCCTACATAGGCTATGCCGCCCCGGAGAGCCTCCAGCGGGAGGACGCCAGAATTTTAAAGAGGGAGCTGTGCTGTAACGCCGTCCGCACCAGCCACTACCCCCAGAGCCAGTATTTTATCGACGAGTGCGACCGGCAGGGCCTTCTGGTGTTCACCGAGCTCCCCGGCTGGCAGCATGTGGGCGGCGCCCGGTGGCAGGATCAGGCGGTGGAAAATCTGCGGGAGATGGTGATCCAGTACCGCAATCACCCCAGCGTCATCCTGTGGGGCGTGCGCATCAACGAAAGCCTTGACTACGATGATTTCTACACCCGCACCAACGCCGAGGCCCGCGCCCTGGATCCCGCCCGCGCCACCTCCGGCGTCCGCGACCGGGTGCAGAGCAGCTTTTTGGAGGACGTGTACGCCTACAACGATTTCTCCCACAACGGCTCCAACGCATGGTGCCGGGAGAAGCGGGACGTGACGCCCGACATGGGAAAGGCGCTTCTGATCTCCGAGTCCGTGGGCCACATGTTCCCCACCAAGCCCTTCGACCCCTGGTCGAAGCGCCAGGAGCACGCCCTGCGCCATGCCAGGGTCATGGACGCCGCCATGGCGGACGGGGAGCACGCCGGCTTTTTCGGCTGGTGCATGTTCGATTACAACACCCACAAGGATTTCGGCTCCGGGGACCGGATCTGCTATCACGGCGTCCTGGACGCCTTCCGCAACCCCAAGCCGGCCGCCGCCGTCTACGCCGCCCAGGGGGACGAGGCGCCGGTGCTGGAGGTGGGCTCCTCCATGGACATCGGCGAGTACGACGCCTGCGACCCGGGAACGGTCTGGGTATTCTCCAACGCCGATGAGGTGCGCCTTTACCGGAACGACTGTTTCGTCACCGTCCTGAAGCCCGGCGCGGCCTTCCACGCCCTGCCCCGGAAGCCCCTGGAGGTGACGGACACCGTGGGTGAGCTGCTGGTGACCGCCGAGGGCTTTGACGGGGACAAGGCCGCCGCCGTCCGGGAGCTCCTTACTTCCTGGAAGGGCCGGGGCCCGGAGGGCCTCACTCCCCAGGAGCGGCAAGATGCCGGTGCGGCGCTGGAAAAATTCGGCCTCACCCTCCGGGACGCCGCCCTGCTCTACGGAAAATACATGTCCAACTGGGGCGGCCTGTCCACCGTCTGGCGGTTTGACGCCATCCGTGACGGAAAGCCCGTCTCCTCCGTCACCCGGGGCGGCGCGCCCAGCGCGCTCCGCCTGGAGGTGAAGGCCAGCAGTTTGGAGCTTTGCGAGGGGGACGCCTATGACATGAGCGCCGTGCGGGTGCGGATCCTGGACGGCTATGGAAATCTGGCCCCCTACGCCCAGCTGCCGGTGACCTTCAGCGTCCGGGGGGACGCAGAAATCGTGGGGCCCGCCACAGCCGTCCTGGAGGGCGGCTCCACAGGCACGTACATCAAAACGGCGGGGCGCGCCGGGAGCGCCGTGCTCACCGTTTCAACGGCTCAGACCGAGCCGGTAGATGTGATCTTTACCATACGGGAGGAACGCAAATGAAGCTGACAACCTCGCAGAAGATCGCCTTCGGCGTCGGCGCCGTGGGCAAGGACATGGTGTACGCCCTGTCGGCCACCTATGTCATGTACTACTATCAGGACATCCTGCACCTGTCCTCCGTCTTTGTGGGCACCATCCTCATGATCGCCCGCATCTTCGACGCCCTGAACGACCCCTTCATGGGCATCTTAGTGGCCAAGACGAGGACCCGCTGGGGCCGCTTCCGGCCCTGGCTCCTGTCCGGCTCCGTCCTCAACGCCTTCACCCTCTACGCCCTCTTTGCCGCCCCCGGCATCCAGGGCACCGGCCTGATGGTCTATTTCACTGTCATCTACATCCTCTGGGGCACCACCTACACCATGATGGATATCCCCTACTGGTCCATGATCCCGGCCATCACCTCCACCCCCGGTGACCGGGAGAACCTGTCGGTCATCGGCCGCACCTGCGCCGGCGTGGGCTCAGCCCTGATCCAGGTGGGAACGGTCATCGCCGTGGGCTTTTTGGGCGGCGAAAACGAGCGGCGGGGCTTCGCCCTTTTCGCCCTGATCGTGGCGGTCATTTTCGTCCTGGCGGAGATCGTGTGCACCCTGAAGGTGCGGGAGCACGATATCGGCCGGATGGAGACATCCACCATCCCCCAGATGTTCAAGGCCCTGTTCCGCAACGATCAGGCCATGATCACGGTGCTGGCCATCCTCATGATCAACAGCGCCCTCTACCTCACCAGCAACCTGATCATCTACTTCTTCAAATATGATTTCGGCGGCGCCGGCTGGAAGGGAAGCTACACCATGTTCACCATGGTGGGCGGTGTCTTCCAGATCTTGGGCATGATGGTGGTCTATCCCCTGCTGCGCAAAAAGCTCGGCAATACCCAGATCTTCAAGGGCGCTTTAGGCGCCGCCATGCTGGGCTACGCCCTCATTCTGGCCGTTTGCTTCGCGGGCTTCGCCTCCAATATGGCCCTCATCTGCGTGTGCGGGGCCCTGGTCTTCGCCGCCAACGGGATCCTCACGGTGCTGACCACCGTGTTCCTCTCCTCCTCCGTGGACTACGGGGAGCTGAAGACCGGCAAGCGGGAGGAATCCGTCATCTTCTCCATGCAGACCTTCGTGGTGAAGGCCGCCTCGGGCCTGGCCGTCTTCATCACCGGCATCGGCCTCGATCTCATCGGCCTGGAGGGCGACGCGGAGGAGACGGGCGAGATCATCGCCCAGTCCGCCTCCACCATCACGGGCCTTCGCCTGCTCATGACAGTTTTGCCCATCATCGGGCTTGTGACGGCGTTCGCCTTCTTCGTGAAGAAATTCACCCTGACGGACAAGCGGGTGGAGGAGATCGGCGAGACGCTGAAGACGAGAAAGGGCGTTGAATAATGCTGATCGTCTGGAAAGCGCTGGTGGACACGGTGGAGGGGCGCAGGGCCCTCTCCGGCCAGGTTCCCTTTGACTGGAACAGCCCTGTGCATATTTCCGCCCCGCTCCCCGAGGGCGCCATCGTCTCCGTCACCGCCCGGATCCCCCTAGCGGCGCTGGAGTACGACAGGATCTTCATGAACGGCTACCAGACCTGGACCAGTTGCCCGGAGTACGGCGTCCACGACAGGATCTGGGATCTCCGGCGGGTGCCCGCCGCCGCCGTTCGAAAATACGCCTTTGACCGGTACGGGGATTACCACTTCGTCCCCTACCCCTGCCGGGAGGGGGTCACCCACGGCTTCTCCTGGTGCTATTTCCGGCGGAGTCAGGACTTCCGGCTCCTGGCGTCCCTGGACGAAGCCCCCGGCTACACCATGTTCACCTACGACGCCGGCCTTTCCAGCCTCCGGCTGGAGCGGGACTGCAAGGGGATCCGGTGCGGCGGGGAATACCCCCTCTTTGACCTGTACGCCGCCCGGGGCGGCGAGGAGCAGGTCTTTGACGGCTGGTTCGCCGCTATGGGCGTAAAGCCCCTGCCCGCCCCGCCTCTGCGGGGGTACACCAGCTGGTATAACCGCTACGAGGACATCACCGAAGGGACGATCCGGGCCGATCTTGAGGGCTGTCGCGCCCTCCTCTCCCCCGGCGACCTTTTCCAGATTGACGACGGCTGGGAACCGGCGGTGGGCGACTGGCTGGAGACGGATCCCGCCAAATTCCCCAACGGCCTCAAGCCCCTGGCGGAGGAGATCCACGCCGCCGGCTTCAAGGCCGGCCTGTGGCTGGCCCCCTTTGTGGCGAGATGCAACTCCCGCCTTGCCCGGGAGCACCCGGACTGGCTTCTGCGGGTTGACGGTGAGCCCTGGCTCCTGGGCTCCAACTGGGGCGGCTTCGTGTCCCTGGACATCGACAACCCCGCCGTCACGGACTATCTGCGGCGGGTCTTTGACCGGGTCGTCCGGGAGTGGGGCTTCGACCTTCTGAAGCTGGATTTCCTCTACGGCGCGGCCCCCTTCGGCACGGCGCGGGAGACCCGGGCCGGCCGGATGATCCGGGCCATGGAGCTTCTGCGGGGGCTGTGCGGCTCCGCCGTCCTCTTGGGGTGCGGCGTCCCCGTGATGCCCGCCTTCGGCCGGGTGGAGTACTGCCGCGTCAGCTGTGACGTGAGCCTTGACTGGGACGACAAGCCCTTCATGCGCCTTTGTCACCGGGAGCGCGTCAGCACAAAGCAGGCCATCCTCAACACCCTTTTCCGCCGGGAGCTCAACGGGCGGGCGTATCTCAGCGACCCGGACGTGTTCTTCCTCCGCCAGGACAACATCGAGCTCCGGGACGACCAAAAGCTCCTGCTGGCCAGGCTCAACGCCCTCTTTGGCGGCGTCCTGCTCCTGTCCGACGACCCGGGGTCTTACACGGAAAAAGAGCGCGGCCTGTACCGGGAGCTTCTGGCCCTCACGCGGGCGCAAAACGTCCGCTTCGACGCCGACAACTTTACGGTCAGCTTCTCGCTGGAGGGCGAGGAATATCTGCTGCCCGTGCCGAAAGAACTGTTTGAGTGAGGTCAAACCATGATCAGAATTTACGCCGACAGCACCAACGACCTGACCCCGGAGCTCTGGGAAAAATACCATATCAGGATCATCCCCCTCTACGTGAACATGGGGGACAGGACCTATATCGACTGGCAGAACATCACCCCCGACGAGCTCTACGCCTGGTCAGACGCACACAACACAACCCCCGTCACCGCCGCCTTCTCTGTGGGCGACGCGGAAAACGCCCTCCGGGAGGCTGTGGAGGCCGGCGACGACGTGCTCTTTTTCGGCATCTCCACGGGCCTCTCCGCCTCCTGCAACACCTTCCGCATCGCGGCGGAGAATCTGGATTACGCCGATCACGTGGCGGTCGTCGACTCCCAAAACCTCTGCACCGGCATCGGCCTTCTCATTCTGAAGGCCGCCGCCCGCATCGAGGCCGGGGAGACGGATCTGCGGGCGGTGGAGCGTTATGTAAACTCCTTCATCCCCAAGGTGCGCACCACCTCGGTCATCGAGCAGCTCACCTACATCCACCGGGGCGGCCGCTGTTCGGCGGCCACGGCGCTGGTGGGCGGCGCGCTGAAGATCAAGCCCAAGATCCTGGTGAAGGACGGCGGCCTGGGGGTGGCGAAGAAATACCGGGGGCACCAACCCGACGTGATCCGCAAATACTACGAGGATCTGGAGCCGCTTTTGAAGGAGGCCGACCCCGACAACGTGTTCATCTCCCACACGGGCCGTCTCCCCCAGGAGATCATCGACGAGATCGCGGACAGGGTGCGCGCGCTCCACCGGTTCAAAAACGTCTACGTGACCCGCGCCGGCAGCGTGGTCACCATCCACTGCGGCCCCGGGACATTAGGTGTCTTCTACATCGCCTCCGACGAGAACGCCGGGTGGTAAAAACCAAAGCCAATCTTTAAAGACAGGGCGGGGCAATTTCCCGCCCTGCTTTACTGCTCAGATAAAGTCAGATTTCACAAAATTGTTGTTGATTTTCGTCTCTTTTCCTGTTATTATGATAGCAAAGGAAAAAGGAGGAAGATCCATGGAAAAGGAAACCCTGAAGCTCAACAACAAGCGCACCATCCTGGTGGGCCTGGCGTTTTTGTCCATCAGCGCCTTCTGGCAGATGTACGACAACGTGGTGCCCAAGATTTTGACCCTGACCTTCCACATGCCCGAGTCCCTGGCCGGCGTCATCATGGCGGCGGACAATATCCTGGCGCTGTTCCTGCTGCCCCTTTTCGGCGGCCTGTCCGACAGGACCAACACGAAGCTGGGCCGCCGTATGCCCTACATCTTAGGCGGCACCGCCGGGGCGGTGATCCTCATGAACCTCCTGCCGGTTCTGGACAACAGCTACGCCGCCGAGGCCGCGCCCTTCAAATTCGCCTCCTTTGTGGTGGTACTGGGGCTGCTGCTCATCGCCATGGGCACCTACCGTTCCCCCGCAGTGGCGCTGATGCCCGACGTGACGCCAAAGCCCCTGCGTTCTAAGGGCAACGCCATCATCAACCTGATGGGCGCCGTGGGCGGCATCATCTACCTGGGCGTGGCCGCCGTCCTCTATCCCAAGGCGAAGGTGGAGGGCCTGGCCCACGTAGACTATCAGCCTCTCTTTATCATCGTCTCCGCGCTGATGGCGGCGGCGGTGGTGATCCTGCTCCTCACCATCCGGGAACCGAAGCTGGCCTCCGAAAACCAGGCCCTGGAGAAGAAGCACCCGGAGTGGGATCTGGCCCGGGACGACGGCTCCGGCAACGAGATCCTGCCAAAGCCGGTGAAGAAGTCCCTGGGCTTCCTCCTGGCCTCCATCGCCCTCTGGTTCATCGGCTACAACGGCGTCACCACCTGGTTCACCACCTACATCGACGTGGTCATGGGCGAGGGCCTGGGCGGCGCGTCCACCTGCCTCATGGTGGCCACCGGCGGCGCCATCGTCAGCTATATCCCCATCGGCGTCGTGGCCTCCAAAATCGGCCGGAAAAAGACCATCCTGGGCGGCGTCATCCTGCTGGCCGTCTGCTTCCTGCTGGGCGGGATCCTGACCAACGTGTTCGACTCCATCAACGCCGTCATGTACATCGCCTTCGCCCTGGTGGGCCTGGCCTGGGCGGCCATCAACGTCAACTCCCTGCCCATGGTGGTGGAGATGTGCAAGGGCTCCGACGTGGGCAAATTCACCGGCTACTACTACACCGCCTCCATGGCCGCCCAGGTGATCACCCCCGTCATCGCCGGCTGGCTTTTGGAGCATGTGGGCTACTGGACGCTGTTCCCCTACGCCGCCCTCTTTGTGGGTCTGAGCTTTGTGACCATGCTGTTCGTGAAGCACGGCGACGTGAAGGCCGAGCCTAAGCGCGGCCTGGACGCTTTCGAAGATATGGATGACTAAGAAGACTGTCGAAAAAGCCCGGGGGGCTTTTTCCGACTGGATCAAGGATCTTGTATTGAACGAAAGGAGGCATCCTATGAGATCCCTTTCCAAGGCCGCCGCCGGACTGACCGCCGGCGCGGCGCTGACAGCGGGGGCGTATCTGGCCGCCCTGACGCCCCGGCGGGATATGCCGGGGTGGGAGGCCCTGCAAAAATTCCGCTACGCCCACCGGGGCCTGCACGATCTGGACGCGGGCCGGCCCGAAAACTCCCTCTCCGCCTTTCGTGCCGCCGTGGAGCACGGCTTCGGCGCGGAGCTGGACGTCCACCTGATGCGCGACGGCTCCCTGGCCGTGGTGCACGACAGCAATCTTGCCCGCGTCACCGGCAAGGCCGTCCTGGTGGAGGAGCTGGCGGCGCGGGATCTGGCCGCTTATCCCCTGAAGGGCTCCGGCGAGACGATTCCCCTCTTCGAGCAGGTGCTGGAGGTATTCGCCGGGAAAACGCCGCTGATCGTGGAGCTGAAAACCTCCGGCGGCAACGCCGCCGCCCTCACCGGCGCCGTGATGCAAAGGCTCCGGACCTACCAGGGCCTCTATTGCCTGGAATCCTTCGACCCCTCGGTGCTTCTGTGCCTCAAAAAGAGCTGCCCTGACGTGATCCGCGGCCAGCTTAGCGAGAACTTTCTGCGCTCCAGGCCCGCCTCCCTCAATATCCCCCAGCGGGCCGTCATGACGTATCTGCTGACCACCTTCCTCACCAGCCCGGACTTCATCGCCTACAACTGGATCGACCGGCGCCAGCCCAGCCTGAAGCTCATGAAAAAGCTCTACGGCGTCCACGAGGTCAGCTGGACCGTCCGGGATCCTCAGCTGATGCGGGCCCTGGAGGCGGAGGGCGTCGTCCCCATCTTCGAGGGCTTCGTCCCCGAGCCCCGCTCCGGCAATACTTCCGGCCAGGCGGGCCAATAATCCGACACTTTTCAAAAATCTGTTCCCGCAAAATCCACAGTTCAGTAAAATCCTGCCTATTGTCAAGGGCGGGATTTTGCTGTAATATAGTAAGCAGGAAAAAGTACACTGTGTCGATTTAATCAGATCCCCTCAACATCTGGAGGTGTTTAGCTTGGCGTACAGGATCATTTCGGACGGCTCCTGCGATCTGCCGGAGGCTCTTTGCAAGGAAAAGGGCATTCATGTCGTCCCCTTCTACGTCACCATGGACGACAAAAATTACATCAAGGAAAATGTGGAGATCTCCAAGGCCGATTTCTACAAGTGGATGGTGGAGCACCAGGGCAGCTTCCCCAAGAGCTCCATGCCCCCCACCAGCGACTTTCTGGAGGCATTCGAGCAGGCCGCCAAAGCCGGCGAGGACATCATCTGCATCACCATTACCCGCAAGTTCTCCTCCTGCTATGAGGTGGCCCTGGCCGCCAAGGAGCTTCTGGCCGACGAGTACCCGGACATCAAGGTGGAGGTCATCGACTCCACCGTGGATACCGTCCTCCAGGGGCTGGTGGTGCTGGAGCTTACGAAGCTCCGGGACGCCGGATTTGATTTTGAGGAATCGGTAAAGCGCCTCCGGGCCATCCTCCCCACCGGGCGCATCTTCTTCACCGTGGGGAACCTGGACTATCTGCGGGCCGGGGGCCGCATCGGAAAGCTGACCGGGATGGCCGGGTCGCTCCTGGGCATCCGCCCGCTGATCACCCTGAAGGAGGGCGAGATCTTCCCCTCTGGCATCACCCGCTCCCGCCGGAAATCCATGGACATGGTGGGCAAGCTTGCGGTGAAGTACGTAACCGAGACCTTCGCTTCCACAGACGCCTACGTGGCCGATATCGGCTACGGGTACGACTACGAGGAGGGCAAGGCCTTCCGGGAGGTGATCGCCGCGCATCTGCGGGAGGCCGGCCACCGGCCCGATCTGCCCATCTACCACATCGGCGCGGCCATCTCCGTCCACACCGGCCCCTACCCCCTGGGCTTCAGCCTCATCCAAAAAGCCGATTTATCCAAAAATTGAATCAATTGTCCGAACATGGAAAAACCCCGGATTTCTCCGGGGTTTTCTGTTGTCTTGGCATGCGAAGCATCAAAATATTTAGAATTATTTTAAAATTATGCTTGACAAATACTTAAGCGTGTGGTATAATACGCATATAGGCAAAGCACCGGTCAGCCCAGGACGATGGAATTCACCGCCTCGATGAGGGTGACCACCGTGGAACGGGACACCGTTGCCGCTGTCTCGCCGTTGACCTTGGCGGTGCAGAGGGAGCCGTCCAGGCGGTACAGCTCCAGGGTAAGGGTGGGGTGCGCCTCATCGCTCAGGCGGAGCGTCAGGCCAATCTCCAGCTTGCCCGCGGGCTCCTGGTCGGTGAAGCCGTGGGCGGAAAGGGCCTCCACGGCGGCCTCCAGGGAGGAGAAGGACGTCTCCTGGCCGTTCAGCGTCCAGACCGTCTCGCCGTCGCTGTTCTCGCTCTTTTCAAAGTCATAGCTCTCCCCTTCCAGCGTCACGGTAAGGCCCGTCACCGTCTCAAAGGGCGCGGTGACAAGCTCCCTGTGGCGCAGGTCGTCATACCCGCACTGAGAAAGGAGGGTGTAGGTGTCAGGATCCAGGGAATAAACAAGCTTGCTCTCCCCTACGCGCAGATACGCCTTGGTCTCCTCCCCGCTGTCCTCCGGGGGCACGATTTGGGAGAGGGCCAGGGTCAGCGTGTCCCCCTCCTTGGGCGTGACCGTGACGGTCAGATCGGGCTCCGCAAGGCCATACTCGTCAAGCTCCTCGTCCGTGGCGTTGTAGGTCACATAATCGGTCAGCGTCAGGGACTCAAACCTGTCAAGCCAGTCCTCCACCCGGTCCGTATCCAAAGGCAGGCCGTCCGCTGTGAAGTACACGTCCTCGGGGCAATAGCTGTCGCCCTCCTCGTTGTACGTCGCGCTCATCTCCGCCGCGCCGGTCGCCGTGAAGGACGCCGGATCCAGGGCGGGGATGGTGTCGTGCCGGATCAGATCCGACAGCTCCACACCGTAGTCGTCCAGGGGGTCGTCCGCCACCAGGTACACTTTGCCGTCGCCGATGTCCACATAGCGCTGTTCATCCAGCGCGCTGTACGACCCCAGCTTCACCGTCGTCTCCGTCTCCCCTTGTGTGAGGTGGACGGTGCACGCCGGCTCTTCAAGGCCGTACTGCCCGTAGTCCGTCACGTCGTCGATGACAAAGGCGGCGGCCATACTTTCAAAGGGGGCCAGGAGCTTCGCTATCTTCTCCTGATCCACAGGGAACGCCCCGTCGCCGTCCCAAAGCCAGTTGTCCTCCTTGTGGAAGGCAAGGCTCGTATCGCCGTTCGTCCAATCAAGGGCCGTCACGCTGTCGGCGGGGACGGCGAGGAACGTCTCGCCGGAGGTCTTGATGGCCTCCCGCCGCTCCCGCATATGGGAGACGGCGAAGGCGGCGGCCACTACGATCACCAGCACGCCCAGCAGAATAAAGACGCGTTTATACCGTTTCATTTGTCAGCCTCCTTCTGCGGATCACAACGGCGATCCCGATGCCCAGAAAAGCCAGGGGCACAAGGCCGATCATCACCGTTTTCAGCACATTGGAGGCGGATTCGGAGATGGTCAGGTAGTTATAATTCAGGGATTTGGAGCGGATGGCCAGGGCCTCCCGCTCGCCGATAAGCTTGGAGAGGGCATTCATCACAAGGTCGCTGTTGGCCCCGGAGGAGTATGCGTTATACATATCCTCCAGGAATTGGCCGCTCCCGAACCAGATGAGCTCCCCGCCCCCGTCGTCCTCGATATCCACCGCCAGAGCAAAGGGGCCGTCGATGTCGCCCTCCTCCTTCTCGTAGGTAGTAAGGTCAAAGCCGGCCAGCTTGCTGAAGGCCGCGTCGGAGGTGGTGAGAAGCTCCGTCACCGTGCCGTTCACGTCGCCGCCGGTCACAAGGCCCTGGGCGATGGGCAGCATGGGGAAGTAGCGCTCCTCCGTCAAGGGCTCGGTAATCTCGCTTACGCCCAGATCCGGGATGAGGATGAGGGGCTGTTGGAAGCCGTAGTGGGCCCGGTCGGCCTCCACGACGATGCCGTCTTGGGCGGTGACGCCGTAGTTTTCCAGCAGGGCGGTGAGATTGGTCAGCGCCCCGTCCTCCACGGGCCCGGCCAGCACCAGGAGCTTGCCGCCGTCCTGGACGTACCCGGCCAGCATGGTCTTCTCCTCCTCAGAGATATCGCTTTGCGGCGCGTAGATCATCACCGCGTCCGCGTCATCGGGGATCTCATCTACGGTGGCAAGGGTGAGCCCCGCCGTCTCGATATTCTCCTTGGCCAGCGTTTCGGCAAAGCCGCCGGGCAGCTCCGCCTCGCCGTGGCCCTCCACCAGGTACAGCGTGGGCAGGTCGTCGCTCGTGACGTAATCGATGGCGGAGGTGATGGCCCCCTCGCCGTCAAAGCTGGTGGTATAGGCGTAAGAGTAGTAATCCACATCCGTCACAAAGATGTCGTCATAGGCGATATACCGGCTCCGGTCGCCGCACTCCACCACCAGGGAGTTGTTTTGCGCCTGCTCGTCGGTATATTTCTCCACAAAGGTGGGGTACACGTCCGGGTTGCGCTTCACCACCGTCAGGTGGTCGGAGAGGCTTTCGTATTTCTCCAAAAGCCGCTCTAAGATGGTGTTCTCCTGATCGGCCTGGACGATCCAGTAGATAGTCACATCGTCCTCCAGGCCGTTGACGACCACCTTCGTGTTGCCGGTGACGGAGTAGAGCTTCCCGGCGGAGATATCCGGCTTGGTGGCCGTGGCGGGCAGGCTCTCGGCGAACACATTCACCGCGATCAGGAGAGCCAGCACCACGGCGGTGATGATCAGGGAGTACACCCCGCCCCGGAGGGCCAGGGCGTTGCGCTTTAACTTTCCTGTTTCCTTTTTCATCAGTTGTACCTCCGCTTCTCCAGGGACTGGACGGATAAAAAGAGGAAAAAGACGATGGCGGTCAGGTAAAAAATGACGCTTGTCAGGTCAAAGACCCCGTCCACAAAGGTATAAAACCGCTCAAAGAAGGAGAGCTTTTCCATAATCCCGGGCAGAAGCCCCTCCAACAGCTCCGGCTTGAAATACAAAACGCCGGAGAGGCCCAGGATCAGCACCACCGCCGCGCCGTAGGCCAGATTTGCGTTTTTCGTCATATACCAGATAAGCAGACACAGCAGAACGGCCAAAACCGCCAGGGCGGCGCCGGAACCCACGGTGGTGCGGGAGACGTACTCCGACAGGCTGACGCTGTAGTAGTTAAAAAGCATCACAGCCACGCCCAGTCCGGCGGCGAAGCCCTGATTTTCAGTGAGGGAGGAGATGAAGACGCCCAGGGCGATCAGCGCCGCGCCCATCAGGAAGAAGGCCCCGATGGAGCCGTAGGCGGTGGGCAGGTAAACGTCGCCGTACTGCGCGAAAATCAGCGGGTAGAGGCACACGATCAGAAGCGGAATGGCAAACAGGATCAGCAGCGCCAGGTATTTCCCCAGCACCACCTGGGTGGTGGTGACGGGCAGGGAATAGATCAGCTGGTCGGTTTTCTGCCGCCGCTCCTCGGCTATGGTACGCATGGTCAAAAGCGGCACGATGATCGCCAGGATGATGGCGCAGTAGCCCAGCACATACTCAAAGTTGCTGACAGCCGCCTTCAGATTGTATTGGAGCGCCCCGATCCCCACGAAGCACAGCAGAAACGCGCCGAAGACCCAGGCGGTGAGGGAGTGGAAATGGGCCCTCAGTTCATGCTTCAGGATCGCCGTCATGGCCGGTCGCCTCGCTTTCCTTAATTTCCTCCGCCGCGCCGTCCACCGGCGCGCTGTCCTCCGCGATACTGTCCTCCGGCGCGGGGAGGCCGGAGCCGTCCTTTTCCGTAAGCTCCAAAAAGACGTCCTCTAAGGTAGCCTTTTTGACGCTCATCTCCAGGATGGCCGTGTCCGCTTTGGCAAAGGCGCCGAAGAGGGCGCGGGTCATAGCGTGGGGGTCGCCGTCTCCGGCGGCCAGCCGGAAGGTGGAGACGCCCCCCTCCCCCGTGACCTCCAGGGCGTGAAGCCCCTCCACGGAGGCTACGATTTTCGCCGCCGTCAGGTCGTCCGCGTCCGCAATGAGCCGGATCTCCGTCTCCCCGGCCAGCTCCCGCTCCAGCTCCTCCGGCTTGCCCTGGGCCACAAGCCGGCCGTGGGCGATGATGAGGATCCGGTCGCAGACGGTCTGCACCTCGGAGAGGATGTGGGAGGAGAAGATGACGGTGTGGGTGCGGCCAAGCCGGCGGATAAGGTCCCGGATCTCCAGGATCTGGAGGGGATCCAGGCCCACCGTGGGTTCGTCCAGAATGATGACCCGCGGGTCGCCCAGGAGCGCCTGGGCGATGCCCACCCGCTGACGAAAGCCCTTGGAGAGGGCGCCGATGCGCTTATGACGCACCGGCTCGATGCCCGTGGCCTCAATGGCGGCCTCCAGCTCCGCCCGCAGACGCTCGCCCCGCAGGCCCTTGGCCTGCCCCACGAAGTGAAGGTACTCCTCCGGCGTCTCCCCCGGATACAGGGGCGGCTGTTCGGGCAGGTACCCGATGAGCTTTTTCGCGGCCTTCGGCTCCTCAAAGATGTCGTGGCCGTCGATGCTCACCGACCCTTCCGTAGCGGAGAGGCACCCGGTCATGATGTTCATGGTGGTGGATTTCCCCGCCCCGTTGGGGCCCAGGAAGCCGTAGACGTGGCCCTCGCCGATCTCAAAGGACAGGTCGCTGACGGCCAGGTGCCGGCCGTAGTATTTCGTCAGGTGACTTACGGTGATCACAGCTCCTCGCCCTCCGATCTGCCCCGGACGGTATTGCCGCCGAAGGGCCAGAAAGCGTACTCCTCCTGTTCCTCCGCCGGGGCCTCACTGGCGGCGGAGGTGTTCTTCTCGTCCAGGGTGACGGCGAGGTTGACGCTCTCGCCCTGACGGGTGAGGGTGACGTTCACCGTGTCCCCGGCGCGCTTTGTTTTCACAGCCGTGACCAGATCGTCGCCGGAGGCAATTGCCTTGCCGTCAAATTCGGTGATGACGTCGCCCACCTGGATCCCGGCCTTCTCGGCGCAGGAGCCGGATTCCACCGCTTCTACCGCCGCGCCGGCGGGGATGCCGTAGCGGCGCAGGGCGCTGGATACAGTGCTGACGGTGACACCCAGCTGGGGCTTGCCCGTCACATAGCCGTAGGCGATGATATCGGACAGCATGGCCTTCACGTCGTCAATGGGGATGGCGAAGCCCAGGCCCTCGGCGCTGACGCTGTTGGAGGCATTGGTAAACTTGGCGGTGACGATGCCCACCACACGGCCGTACGCGTCAAAGAGCGGGCCGCCGGAGTTGCCGGGGTTGATGGCGCAGTTGGTCTGGAGCATGTTCATGCTCTCCCCATCCTCCGTGGCGATGACACGGTCAAGAGCGGAGACGCACCCGTCGGAGAAGGAGAAGGTCAGCTCCCCCAGGGGGTTGCCCACGGTGCACACCCACTGGGCCACCCGCAGGGAACCGCTGTCCCCCAGGGTGACGGGGGTCAGGCCCTGGGCGTCGATCTTGATGACGGCCACGTCGGCCTCCTCATCGCCGCCCACCAGCGTGGCGGTGTACCGGCTGCCGTCGGCGAAGGAAACCTCGATGGCGGCGCTGCTCCTGGCGGCCTCCTCAATGACGTGGTAGTTGGTGGCGATGTAACCGTCGGCGGTGAGCACGAAGCCGGAGCCGGAGGCGGCGGAGGTGGTGGTCTGGCCGAAAATGTTCACCGTGGTGGAGACGGTGATGCCCACGCAGGAGCCCAGCACCGCCTCATAGAGATCCTCGGCGGACAGCTCGCTCCCCGCCAGGGCGGACATATTCACCGGCGCGCTGGGGGTATCCCCGGTCAGTGTAGCCTCCGCGGGCGGGTTGAGCCTTGCGTAAAGGGCCGCGCCGCCAAGGCCGGAGACGCCGCACAGCAGGGCCAGCGCCAGCAGCAGGGCGGTGAATTTCAAAAGCTTACCGTGACGGCGGGACTTCCTCCGGGGAACCAGGGCGGTCTCCCCGCTCCGGCTGTCCGCGCTCTCTTCCGCGCTCTCTATGGTGTATTCATATTTTTCATCCATATAAAACACTCCTTTTGGGGCCTCGCCCCTTTGATTGTCTCCACTATACCCCCCGAACCTGAAAGAACCCTGAAAAATCGTTGAACTCTTTTTGAACAAAACGTGGAAAAAATATGAACACAGCCGGAAGACTCGTGCTCCCGGCTGTGAAAGGAAAAATCAATGTCAATGCTTGACCTTTATGGCGATGAAAATGCCCGCCAGCAGGAGAAGAGCGGAGACGCCCGTCAGCAGGAGCGCCCGGGGATCCGTGGAGGCGGTCTGGGGCTCCGTTTGGCCGCCGGTCTGCGTCCATTGGCCGTTCATACCCGGCCTCTGGGACCCCATATCGGGCCTTTGAACGCCCGACTGTCCACCCATATCGGGCATCTGACCGTCTGTCTGACCGCCCATGCCGGGGCGCTGTGCGCCAAGCTGGCCGTCCGTCTGCCCGCCCACATCGGGTATTTGACCGTCCGTTTGACCGTTCATGCCGGGGCGCTGGCCTCTGCCGCCGCCCATGCCGCCGAAGCCCCCGAAGCCGCCCATGCCGCCAAAGCCCGAGGCGGACTGGTTGGTGACGGTGACAACCGTCTCGGCGCCGTCCACGGACAGCGTCACGGCGTCCCCCACCGCAAGGCCCGGGGTGCTGAGGATCAGGCTGGAGAAGGCACAGGGGACGGTTTCGCTCAGGAGCGTATTGCCCTGGGCGTCGGTCAAAACGACCTCCGCCCCCGCCGCACCGCTGACGGTCTGGGACACGAAGCCCTGGGGGGAGGCGGCGTCGAAGCTCTCCGCCATCATGGCCGAGCCGGCGGCAAAAACGGCGCCGCCGGAGATCAGGCACACGCCGCCCGTCTCGGCCCCGGCGTCCAGGGCCGCGTTCCCGCCGGTGTCGGACAGGCTGATGAACACGCTCCCGCCGGTGATATAGATACTGCCGTTGGAGTCCAGGCCGTCCGCGTCCCGGCCCGTCTCGTTGACGACGCGGACACTGCCGCCGGAGACGGTGATCACGGAGCCTGTCTCCTTGGCGTTGAAGCCGTCGTCCTGGGGCCGGATGTCGATGCTTCCGCCGGCCACGGCGATCTGCTGGCCCTCCACACCCTCATAGCAGGCGGGGACGGTGAGTGTGCCGGACTCCATGTAGAAGAAGCCGGTCAGCGCGTCGTTGGAGACGGTGACGCCGTCGTCCCCGGCGTTTACGGTGATTTCCGCATCCCGGATCCGCACGCTGTCGTTGGCGTGAAGGCCGTCCTGGGCGGCGGTGATGTCAAGGCGTCCGCCGGCGATCACCAGATCGTCGTTGCCCACGATGCCGTGGCCGGCGCTCTCCACCGTCAGGGAACCGGAGCCGTTTACAGTCAGGTCGTCCCGGGAAAAGACGGCCCCATCCACGCCGGAGGCGGTATCGGTGAAGCTTTGGGAGACAAGGCTGTTCTCCGTGCCCTCCTTAAGCGTCAGGAACACCTTTTCCGCCTGCTCTATCTCCAGGGCCGCGCCGTCCGGGTTCGTTACCGAGGCCCCGGCCAGGCACAGCCAGATCTTATCGGTATTCTGGGCGTCGATCAAAATCCGGCCGCCGTCCAGCGTCCCTGTGACCGCGTATCTGCCCGCCGAGACGATGTGGACGGCCCCGTCCAGGAAGTACGCCCCGCCGGAGATCTCCGCGCCGGCTCCCGTGAGGGTCACGGTATACGCGCCGGCGGTGTCCCAGGCGCCGTCCAGGTCGTTCTCCGTAAAGTACCCCTCCCCCGTGTCGCCGTCGCCGGCGGGGGTGAGGCCCAGGGCCGCGCCGTTCATGAATAGGACGGTGAGGATCACTGTCAGGGCCGTGATGACGGCGCAGATCGCGTCGATTCGTTTGCTCCCGGCCATCCCGTCACCCCATGTACTCGCCGTTGTAGCTGACAAGCGCCGCGCTCCTGACACCCGCAAGGGTGGAAAGGGCGTTCACAAAGCCGGTGTCGCCGTCCTTGAGGCGCACGTCGTAATTGACCTCGATCTGGCCGGGACGCACGGTCTTGCTCTTGACGCGGCACAGCTTCGTGGCGTTTTGCAAAAGCTCCCCGGCCCGCCGCTCGCTGTCCTGCCCGTCGCAGGAGAGCACCAGGATATAGGGGTCGGCGTGGGACTTGCGGTTGACGAACACCAGCAGGATGACGCCGATGATGACGCTGCCGATGACCGCCAGGGGGATCATGCCCGCCGCCAGGACGATACCGGCGGCGATGGCCCAGAAGAGGAAGGCGATGTCCAGCGGCTCCTTGATGGCCGTGCGGAACCGAACGATGGACAAAGCGCCCACCATGCCCAGGGACAGCACCACGTTGCTGGTCACCGCCAGGATGACCAGGGTGGTGATCATCGTCAGGGCGATAAGGGTCACGCCGAAGGAGGTGGAGTACATCACGCCCTGATAGGTCTTTTTATAGACCAGAAAGATGAATACGCCCAGGCCGAAGGACAGGACAAGCGCCAGGGCCATATCCAGGACGCTCACCGCCGTCACGTTCTCCAGAAAGCTGGATTTGAAGATGTCCGAAAAAGTCATTGTTGTTTCCTCCCGATTATTTTATCCGTATGACCGTTTTATCCGTAAATTCTGCTTTGCGCGTATTTGGAGAAGGCCCCCGCCCGCCGGCCGGGAAGCTCCAGGATGTCCCGGACGGTTCGGGGCAGGAAGCTGTCCCATTTGACCTCCAGGAGCGCCGGATCCCCCGGCACCGGGACGGTGACAAGGCCCGGATCCAGAAGATCCGTGGCGGACAGGCCCGTGCGTATGCCGTAGTCCAGCGTCACCCGGACGCCGCCGGGGCCGTAAACAAAGGGCTCCCGGGTATAGTCCACTACGGTTTTGGGCCGCAGGCCCTCCGTGGTCATCTTGACGTAGAGCTCCCGCACAAGCGCGCGCCCGTCCTCCCGCATCCAGAGGGTGTCGCCGCGAAGAAGCCTCTCCGTCTCGGCGTATGTCAGCTCCGCCGTCTGCTTATTGCCCAAGCCGGCCAGCTTCAACTTTTTCTCCAGGTGGATGAGGGACGTGTCGCCGTTATATAAGCGCAGTCTGAACTTCTCCCGGCGGGAGACGCCGTCCAGCTTTTCCCGCAAAGCCCTGTCCGTGGGCGTCTCAAAGTAGAGACTGCGGATCAGATACCGGCCGTTCACCGCGTGGGGATCCGGCTCCAGCACCGCCCGCAGACGCTGACGGAGGATCAGCCTGTCGGCGGCGTTGATCTCAAATTTCCATTCGTGTCTCAGCTCCATATTCTCCATGTGTTCACCTCCCCGCTGTTTGCGGTCATTATACTAAGCCAGGCTGAAAGGAACCTGAAAAGGAAATGAACAATTTGTAAACACCCTCAGCCCGCCGTGGGCAGCTCCACGAGGAAGGTGTTGCGCCCCTCGGCGCTCTCCGCCCAGATCCGGCCCCGGTGCTCCGTGACGATCTCCCGGGCGATGGCAAGGCCCAGGCCGTAGCTGTCGTCCATGGCTCTGGCCTTGTCGGCCCGGTAGAAGCGCTTGAAGATATCGGAAAGCTCCTCCTTGGACAGCGCCGCTCCCGGCGTCGACACGGCCAGTACGCACCGGCGGCCCTGCTTCCCCAGGCGCACCGTGACGGTTCCCGGCGCGTCGGCATACTTAAGGCCGTTGTCCAGCAATATTTCCAGCGTCTGGCGCAGATGCGGCGGCGAGCCGTTCACCCGGATCCCCGGCGTAAGCTCGCTCTCCAGGGTCAGTCCCCGCTCAAAGTAGAGGGGCTCAAAGGGCAGCAGGGCCTCCTCTATAAGGGCGGAAAAATCCAGGCGCTCCATGGTCTTCTCCACCGCGCCGTTTTCCACCCGGGTCAAATCGAGTAAGCTCCCCACCAGGCCCCGCATCCGGTTAGCCATGGTGAGGATATCGCCGGCGTACCGGGCCTTCTGCTCCTCCGTAGCCGCGGGGGAGCCCAGCAGCTCCGCGTCGGTGAGGATCACCGCCAGGGGCGTTTTCAGCTCGTGGGAGGCGTCGGCCACGAATTGCCGCTGCTGCTCCCAGGCCCGCTCCACGGGCCGGACGGCCCAGCGGGCCAGAAAGAGGCTGATGAGGAAGAAGGCCGCCAGCGCCACAGTGCCGATGGCAAGGCACGTCCGCACCAGATTGGTCAGGGTGGCCCGCTCGCTGGAGATGTCCGCGAAGACCACGCACTCCCCCCAGACGCTCCTGCCGAAGCAGTAGCGGAAGCCGTAGGTCGGCAGGTCCCCCATCTCCTGTCCGTCGGCCCTGGCGGCCTCCAGAAGCTCCGACAGCATCGCCTGGTCGGTGAGGTCGAAATGACCGCTTACCGCCGCCAGACTCCCGTCCGGGCCGAACTGGAGTACGAAATAGGGCAGCTGGATCCGGTCATTGCGATCCCCCGGCCGCCACATCCGCATGGGCTCCGCCGCCACGGATCGGAGCATCTGGACGCTCTCCTCCCGGAGATCCCGGCTGGTGATGCCGTACACCAGGCCGAACATGACAAGCAGAACCGTCAGCACAAGGCCCATGTTGATGGCGATAAATTTGGCTTTCAGCTTTCCGAGCACGGTTTTTTCACCTCCAGATGGTACCCCAGCCGCCGCGCGGAGACGATCTCCACGTTGGAACCGATGGCCGCCAGCTTCTTGCGCAGAAAGCCGGCGTAGACCTCCACGTGGTTCTCCACTGCGTTGGAATCAAAGCCCCAGACGCGGGCCAGGATCGTCTCCTTGCTGAGATTCCGCTCCCCCGCCTGCATCAGGGCGCGCATCACGTCAAATTCCCGGGCCGAGAGCCTGACCTCCCGCTCCCCGCAGATCAGCGTGGAGGTGGACAGATCCAGGGACGTGTTGCCGTAACGCAGCTCGTCCACCTCGTTGCCCTGCCGCCGCAGGAGGGCGTTGACGCAGGCCAGCAGCTCCCGGGAGTCGAAGGGCTTCGTCAGGTAGTAGTCCGCCCCGGCGTTGAGGCCGGCGATCCTGTCCTCAATGGCGCTCCGGGCCGTCAGCATCAAAATCGGCGTGGCGTTGCGCTTGGCCCGCACAGCCCGCGCCACCTCCAGCCCGTTCATGCCGGGCATCATCACGTCCAGGATCAGCAGATCGTAGACCCCGGTGAGGGCGTAGTCCGCGCCGGATTCCCCGTCGTAGACCGCTTCGGCCTCAAAGCCCTTGTCCCGCAGAAGATCCGCCAGGGCGTTGGCCAGCATTTTTTCATCCTCAATGATCAAAATCTTCACGGTATTCCCCTCCTCTGTCCTTATCATAGTACCATGTCAAGCTGAAATGAAGCTGAAAACTGTAAACTTTTTCGCAAAAAAATCCCACCGGAGCCCGGTGGGAGGGATATGTATGGGGAAGGCGGCTTTCAGGCAAAAAGGGCATACGCGCGGGTGATGACGGCGGCGTATTCAGCCCGGGTAGTGATCCCTTCGGGGGCCAGGAGGCCGTCACTGCCGTTGATGACGCCTGCTTTGACGGCCCAGCTCATGGCGGTGACGTAGTCGGCGCCCACGGCGGCCCAGTCCGGGAACAGCTCCAGGGAATAGCCGTCGTCGGCGGGGCCTCCCACGGCCTTCCAGATCATGTAGACCAGCTCCTGCCGCTCCAGGGTGTCCGCCGGGCTCTTTCCGAAGGTAAGTCCGGCCTCCTCCGCCCAGCTCATGCCGGCGGCGTACCAGGGGTCGCCGGAGGTGTCGATCCCCAGGCGTCTGGCCAGAACGGTGGCGGCCGAGCCCAGATCCATGGGCTTATCCGGGGCGAATTGCCCCTCGCCCACGCCCGTCATGATGCCGTGGATGAACACGAAATCCACATAGGGCGTGGCCCAGTGGCGCAGGGGGACGTCGGTGAAATCGGAGACGGAGCAGTTGACGGCGATATCGCCGGGCATGCCAGCGCCGGCGCTGGCCTCCATGAGCTTTTTCCAGCCGCTGGCGCTGCCGGTGAAGGTGACGGAGGCCAGGGCGGCGCACCCGGCAAAGGCGTCCTTGCCGATCTTTTCAAGACTGGCCGGAAGCGTCGCGTGCCGCAGGGCCTCACAGCCGGCGAAGGCCCGCTCCCCCACGGTGAGGACGCCGTCGGGCAGGGCGACGCTCTCCAGCTGGACGCAGTTTTCAAACGCGCCGGCGCCGATGGCCGTCACGCCCCTGCCGTTGACCTTCGCCGGGATATTCGCCGCCTGGATATAGCCGTCGGCGTCCTTGACGACGCCCAGGGCGGCGTCAAGGTAGATGTTTCCGCCGTCCATGGTCAGCACGGCCTCGCCGTATCCGGCCATGACTTTGGCGGAATCCTCCACGGAGGCGGCGTAGGGCAGGGCCTCGGGATCCTTGGAGCAGACAAGCAGGAAGCTTTCGCTGAGGACTTCCTCCCCGTAGACGAGCCGGACGGTCTCAGCCCACGCGGTGTAGAGGGGCAGCTCACCCGGCGCGTAGAGATACCAGACCTCGTCGGGGGCGGGCCCCACGGGCTCCACGTTGTAGACTTCGCCAAGAATCTCGTCCTTGCCCGCCGGCCCCACCTCCAGGGTGGATCCCATGCGCTCACAGGTCATCTTCCAGGCGCCGGGGCCCATCCGCTGGATGTCCCGGAACGCGCCCTCATAGGCCCATTGGTTGTAGGAATCCACATCCTCGTCATAGCCGCTCCCCTCAAAGGCTCCGCCGGCGTGCAGGGTGAGCTTTCCGGCCCAGGCGCCCGTGCCGCTTAAGTAGTCGAAGGTGAGGCTGTCAAAGGGAAGGGACTCCCCGGCCGACGCGGTCGCGGCAAGGCCGCACACAAGCGCCAGCGCCAGCAAAAGGGAAAAGACCCGTTTTTTCATAAGGTTCCTCCTGTTCCCGCAAAAAGGTCGTAAACAAACAGTTCTCGATCCTACTATACAGGATTTTCCCCACTTTGTCAAGTTAAGGCGTCAAATCCGGCGGAGCTTCGCCCTCCGGTACGGTCACCTCAAAGCGAAGGGGCGTTTTGCCGGTGAGGGCGGCGGTGCGCTTATCCGGCTGGCCCGTGCCCAGGAAGAGGCGGAATTTCCCGCCATAGCGGCGGTTCCCCTCCCCGTCCACCACGGTGAAGGCCCGGGCGGGCAGAGGGATGGACACCGTGTCGTGGCCCCACACGGGCAGAAAGACGCGTTTTATGGCGCACAGGGAGGGATTGGGCGGGGAATCGGGGGAATCCAGCCGCTTGCAGTAGACCTGCAGGACCTCCCCGGTGTCCCGGGGGCCGCGGTTGCCGATGTCGGCCTCCAGGGTGAAGCCCTTTTGGGCGTCCCCCTTGAGGCGGGCGGAGCGGATGATCATGTTGCCGTAGGTGAGGCCGTAGCCAAAGGGATACTGAACGGGCTTTTGGAAATACCGGTACGTCCGGCCGGTCATGGCGTAGTCCTCAAAGGGGGGCAGATCCTCCGCCTGACGGTAGAAGGTGACGGGGAGCTTGCCGGAGGGGGACTGCTCCCCGAACAGGAGCTCCGCCGCGGCCCGTCCGCCCATGGAGCCGGGGTACCAGAGATCCAGGATGGCCCCGAAGTGCTTCTCGGCGAAGGTGAGATCCACAGCGCTCCCGGCCATCAGGCACAGGACGGTGGGCTTGCCGGCTTTGGCAACAAGCTCCATCAGCTCCCGCTGGACGCGGGGCAGCTCCAGGGTCTCCCTGTCGCCGGAGGCGGTGCTGTTGCCGGCGTCCCCCTCCTCGCCCTCCAGCGTCTCGTCCAGGCCCAGGACCAGGATCACAACGTCGCTGGCCTGACACACCGCCGCCGCCTCGCTGAGACGGTCACCGCTTTTGGCCAGGCCCTCGGTTTTATCCCGGAAAAGGTCACAGCCCACGCCGGTGAGGATGCGGATGCCGCTGCCGTAGAGGTAGTCCTGAAGTCCCTCCTGGACGGTGATATACCGGGAGGCGGAGCCGTGATAGCTGCCTAAAAGCGCCCGGCGGCTGTCGGCGTTGGGGCCGATAACGCCCAGCGTTTTGATCTTCTCCCGGTCAAGGGGCAGGACGCCGTCGTTTTTCAGCAGGACGGCGCTCTCCAGGGCCGCTTTCCGCGCCAGATCCAGATGCTCCGGGGACTCCACCTCGGTGTAGGGGATGTTGTCCCAGCCGGTCTTGCCGAAAAGGCCCAGCATGTAACGGGTGGTAAAGAGGCGCACACAGGCTTCCGTGATGGTGTCCTCCGAGACAAGGCCCCGCTCATATGCCTCCAGGATAAACTGGTAAGTACTGCCGCAGTTTAGGTCACACCCCCGGTTGACAGCCAGGGCCGCCGCGTCCACGGCGTTATCGCATACCCCGTGGCCGGTGAAGAAATCCTTAATGGCCCAGCAGTCGGAGAGGAAGTGGCCCTCAAAGCCCCACTCCCCCCGCAGCTTCTCCTGCAAGAAGGCGCTGGCGCAGGCAGGCTCGCCGTTGACCCGGTTGTAGGCGCCCATGACGGCCTCCACCTTCGCCTCACGAACCAATGCCTCGAAGGCGGGCAGGTACGTCTCCTCCAGGTCCTTTTTGGACACGCGGGCGTCGAAGCGGTGGCGCTCCCCCTCGGGGCCGGAGTGGACGGCGAAGTGCTTGGCGCAGGCGGCGGCAAGCATGGTGCCGCCCTGGGCGGGATCCGTGCCCTGCAAGCCCCGGACGAAGCCCACGCCCAGGCGGGCGGTGAGGTACGGATCCTCCCCGTACGTCTCCTGCCCCCGGCCCCAGCGGGGATCCCGGAAGATGTTGACGTTGGGCGACCAGAAGGTCAGGCCCTTATAGATGTCCCGGTCGCCAAAGCGGGACTGGACGTTGTATTTGGCCCGGGCCTCCCGGCCGATGGTCTCGCCGATCCGGCGCAAAAGGGCCTCGTCAAAGGTGGCCCCAAGGCCGATGGCCTGGGGGAACACCGTGGCGTTCCCGGCCCGGGCCACGCCGTGGAGGGCCTCGTTCCACCAGTTGTAGGCGGGGATCCGGAGGCGCTTGATGGCCGGGGCGTCGAAGCGCAGCTGGCTCGCCCGCTCCTCCAGGGTCATGCGCGCCACAAGGCGTTGGGCCCGCGCTCTCGCCTCCTTGCGCTTCATAGGAGCTCCCTGGCGGCCACCACCGCCACGCCGGTGCCGCAGACGTCGTCGATCACCGTCTGGCCCACCTTCACCGGCGCCGTGAGGGTGACGCGCCCGATGGCGTCCATCACCTCAAAAATTTTCTCCCTGGGCACCGGGGCGGCTGTCTTGACGGGACAGCGGGGATAGGCCGCGCCGGCGATCCGCACGGTGCTGGTGACCACGCGGGTGGGGTGAGTCAGCTCCGCCTTCGCGTAAGCGGCGCCCCGCGGGCAGAAATTCCCGGTGACGTTCAGGCTGTCGTCCACCTGCATGTGGCACCCTCTGGGACATACGATACAGATAAGCTCCCGCATCTCACACCTCCCGAATTTCTACGGTGATCTCCCCGGCGACGCCCTCCAGGAGCTTCACGGGGACGGTTATATTCTCCATCTCGCCGGGGGCCAGCCTGTCCCGCTTGAAGCGGCAAAGCTCCCGCTCCCCGGCGGAGACAACGATCTCGCTTTTGCCGAAGATCCGGTTGACCCGGAAAAAGACGTTGAAGGATTTCTCCACATTTTGAGGCCGCACCCGCTGGGGGACGGTGCAGCTGACGCCGAAGCCGTTTTTCAGGGCGATATACTCCCCTGCCGCCGGGCCATGCAGGACATATTTTGCCGCCGCCGCGCCGGCGCGCCGGCTCTCGGCGCTGACGAAGTCCACCAGATCGTGGACGTGGGTCACGTTGCCGCAGGTGAAGATGCCGGGGACGGAGGTCTCCATGTTCTCATAGACCAGGGCCCCCTTGGTGCGGGGATCCATCACCACGCCGGCGCGCTCGGTGAGCTCGTTTTCCGGGATGAGGCCCACGGACAGCAGGAGCGTGTCGCAGTCGAAGACCATCTCCGTGCCGGGGATGGGCCTTCTGCTCTCGTCCACCCGGCTCACCACCACCTGTTCCACCCGGTCCTTCCCCCGGATCTCGGTGACGGTATGGCTCAGGTAGAGGGGGATATCGAAGTCCTGAAGGCACTGGACGATGTTGCGGGTGAGGCCGCCGGAGTAGGGCATCACCTCCACGCAGGCCAGCACCTTGGCCCCCTCCAGGGTCATGCGGCGGGCCATAATGAGGCCGATATCGCCGCTGCCCAGGATGACCACCCGTTTGCCGGGGAGCCAGCCCTCCACGTTCACGTACCGCTGGGCCGCGCCGGCGGTGTAGACCCCGGCGGGGCGTGTACCGGGGATGCCGATAGCCCCCCGGGTGCGCTCCCGGCACCCCATAGCCAGGATGACGCTTTTGGCCCGCTCGATCTTATACCCCGTGGCGGGGCCGGTCATATGCACCTGAAGGTCGGGCGTCACGTCCAGCACCATGGTGTCCGTGCGCACCTCCACCCCCGTCTTTGCGAGCATTTCAATGAACCGGTGGGCGTACTCGGGGCCGGTCAGCTCCTCCTTGAACCAGGTGAGGCCGAAGCCGTTGTGGATGCACTGGTTGAGGATGCCGCCCAGATCCCGGTCGCGCTCCACAATGAGGATGCGCCGCAGGCCGTTCTCCCAGGCCGCGCAGGCGGCGGCGAGGCCCGCCGGCCCGCCGCCCACCACGATCAGCTCATACATGCGCCGCGCCCCCTTTCGTCTCCTCCGTGAGGATGTTCATACCGGCTCTGTCCTTGACGATCTCACCGGGTGAGACTTTCAGCTCCCGGGAGAGGATCTCCACCACCCGCGGCGCGCAGAAGCCGCCCTGGCACCGGCCCATGCCGGCGTTGACGCGGCGCTTGACGCCGTCCACCGACACCGGCGGGATGGGGGCGCGCAGGCAGGCCAGGATCTCCCCCTCCGTCACCGTCTCGCACCGGCAGATCACCCGTCCGTAGGCGGGGTCGCGCTCCACCAGCGCCTGACGCTCCGCCTCGGAAAGCTCCTTGAAGCGGACGCGGCGGCGCTCAAAAATAAACTTTTCCTTCTTCTCAAGGGCCAGTCCCTCCCCCGCCAGAAGCTCCACGGCGTATTCGCCGATGGCGGGGGCCGAGGTGAGGCCCGGGGAGCAGATGCCTCCGAGATCCACAAAGCCGGGGGCGGCCACGCCGATGAGGAAGTCCTCCCGGCCCGTATTGGCCCGGATGCCGGCAAAGTTGCGGATGGATTTGGAGAAATCCACGGAGGGCACGGACAGCTTCGCCGTCTCACGGACGAAGTCAAGGCCCCGGGCCGTGGTGGCCAGGTCGTGCTTGTCCGAGCTCTCAGCGTTGGGGCCCACGATCAGGTTCCCGTGGACGGTGGGCGACACCAGAACGCCCTTGCCGCGCTGGGAGGGGCACTGGAAGACCACGGTGTTCACCCGCGTCCCCTCGGCCTTATCCAGCAGGTAATACTCCCCCCGGCTGGGCTTGACGTCAAAGCTGTGGGGGGCGGCCATATCGTGGACGGCGTCGGAGTCCACCCCGGCGGCGTTGACCACGTACCGTGTCTCGATATCCCCGGCATTCGTGTGGACGAGCCAGCCCTCCTCCCGCCTTTCAAGGCCGGTGACGGCGGTGTTGAGCCGGAGCTGAGCGCCGTTTTTCACCGCCGTTTCGGCGAAGGCCAGACACATCTCCCAGGGGGAGACGATGGCCGCCGTGGGCGCCCAGAGGGCCGCCAGGACGGTCTCCGCCAGCGCCGGCTCACGGGCTCTGGCCTCGTCCCCCGAGAGGATCGCAAGGCCGGGGACGCCGTTTTTGAGGCCCCGCTCCAAAAGCTCCCGGAGGGTATCGATCTCCCGCTCCGAAAAGGCCAGCACCATAGAGCCGCACTGCCGGTAGGGCACGTCCAGGGCGGCGCAGTACTCCTTTGCCAGCGCCGCGCCGCGCACGTTGAGGCGCGCCATCAGCGTGCCGGGTTTGGGGTCATATCCGGCGTGCAGAATAGCGGAATTGGCCTTGGTGGTTCCCACTGCCACGTCGTTTTCCCGCTCCAGGACGGTGATGTCCAGATCGTATCTTGAAAGCTCCATAGCCGCTGCGGCGCCGATGACGCCGCAGCCGATGATCACAACATCTGTCAAATCCACTGCCTCCTTCGTTAAAATACATAATAGTAGTATCCCTGTTTTGAGCCGTTTTGTCAATAGTGAATTTGATCGTAGGAAGAAAAGATTGCCAAACACGCGTCCTTGTGCTATGATGGAGGCAGAATGTATTGCGCTGAAGGAGGGCTTTTGATGGAAAAATACGAGCGTGAGCACCGGGAACGTGTACGGGAGCTGGCCGCCGGATGTGTGGTGCTGCTGCGTTCCGACGGCTCCTTCCCCCTGGAGGGGGCCTGCGACGTGGCGCTCTACGGCGGCGGCGCGCGCAGGACCGTCCCCGGCGGCACGGGCTCCGGGGAGGTGAACACGCGCTTTAACGTGTCCGTGGAGAAGGGGCTGGAGAAAGCGGGCTTTCACATCACCACCAAGGACTGGCTCACCCGGTACGATCAGGTCTATGAGGCCGCCCGGCGGCGGTTCGTCAGCGACATCCGCAAAAGGGCGCGGGCGGCCCATGTGAACGCCGTGTCCTTCGGCATGGGCGCGGTGATGCCCGAGCCGGAGTACCGCATCCCGCTGACCGGCGCGGGGGATACGGCCGTCTATGTGCTCTCGCGCAGCTCCGGCGAGGGGGCGGACAGAAGCCCCATCCCGGGGGACATCCTGCTCACCGAGACGGAGAAGCGGGACATCCTGTTCCTCCAGCAAAAATACAAACGCTTCCTGCTGGCGCTGAATGTGGGCGGCGTGGTGGATCTCTCCCCCCTGGCGGAGGTGAAAAATATCCTGCTGCTCTCGCAGCTGGGCTCCGTCACCGGCGAGGTGCTGGCGGATATCCTGCTGGGCAAGGCCGCGCCCTCCGGGCGTCTGGCCGCCACCTGGAGCGCCTGGGAGGACTACTGCCGGGAGGGCGAGTTCGGCGGCAGAAACGACACGCGCTACCGGGAGGGCATCTATGTGGGCTACCGGTATTTTGACGCGGTGGGCAAGGAGCCCCTGTTCCCCTTCGGGTACGGCCTCTCCTACACAAGCTTTTCCACGCAGATCGTCCAAACGGCTCTGGAGTGGGACACGGTGACGGTGACGGCGGAGATCGAGAACACCGGCTCCCGGCCGGGGCGCGAGGTGCTGGAGGTCTATGTCTCCGTCCCCGCCGGCAGGCTGGATCAGCCGCCGAAGACCTTGGCGGCCTACGCCAAGACGCGCACATTAAAGCCGGGGCAGGCGGAGACGGTGGCCGCCTCCTTCCGGCTTTCGGAGATCGCCTCCTTTGACGCGGAGCGCTCCGCCTGGGTGCTGGAGGCCGGGGATTACATCGTCCTGACGGGCCGGAACGCCCGGGAGGTGTCCCCCGCCGCCGTGGTGCGGCTCCCCCGGGAGGCGGTGACGCTGAAGGTCAGGGACGGCTTTGCCGGGGCCGGTTTTACCGATTGGAGGCCCGTGCCGCTCCCCAGGCCGGAGGTAGGTGAGCACGTACCCGTTCTGACGGCGGACTGCGCTGTCATAGACGGCGGGCAGGTGAACTACCGGCGCGTGGTGGAGATCGAGCCGGCGGTAACGGCGCTGTCGGACGAGGAGCTGGCCTACTTGGGCATCGGTTCCTTTGACCCCAAGGGCGGGATCATGAGCGTCATCGGCAATCAGGCCTCCGCCGTGGCCGGGGCCGCCGGACAGACCACCACGGCATTGACAGGCAAGGGCATCGGCTCCCTGGTGATGGCGGACGGCCCCGCGGGGCTGAGGCTGGCGCCGCGCTATTACCGGGACGCGGAGGGCGCTCACGGCCTGGGCGCGGGGATGCCGGAGAGCTTTTTGGAGTTTCTGCCCGCCCCCGCCAGGTCGGTGCTGAAGCTTCTGAACAGGCGGCCGCCCAAGGGCGCGGAGATCCGGGAGCAGTACGCCGTGTCCCTGCCCATCGGCACCGCCCTGGCCCAGAGCTGGGACACGGGCCTTTGCGAAGCCTGCGGCGACCTGGTGGGCAGTGAAATGGAGCGCTTCGGCGTCCATCTGTGGCTGGCTCCGGCGCTGAATCTGCACCGGGATATCCGCTGTGGGCGGAATTTTGAATATTACTCCGAGGATCCCCTGATCACCGGCCTGACGGCCGCCGCCGTCACCCGGGGCGTACAGCGGCATCCGGGACGGGGCGTCACCGTCAAGCACTTCGCCGCCAACAATCAGGAGACGAACCGCTATAACTCCAACAGCCGGATCTCCCGGCGGGCGTTCCGGGAGATGTATCTTCGGGGGTTTGGGATCTGCGTGCGCAAGGCGCGGCCCAGGGCGGTGATGACCTCCTACAATCTGGTGAACGGCGTCCACACCTCGGAGAGCCGGGAGCTTATCGAGGACGTCCTGCGGTGCGAATTCGGCTTTGACGGCATCGTCATGACAGACTGGGTCATCGCGGGACAGTCGGACGGCGCGTCCGTCCACCCCGGCGCCGCCAGCCCCCGGGTGGCAAACGCCGGCGGCGAGCTTTTCATGCCCGGCTCCCCCGCCGACTACAAGGCCCTGCTGGACGCCGTCAAGGAGGGCAAGATCCAGCGGGCGCAGCTCCTGCGAAACGCCTCCAGCCTTGTGCGGATGATCGAGGAGCTGATGGGATAAGCGTTTTGACCCGTTAAAGCAACGACAAGGGAGCTCCCCCGGCGGGGGAGCTCCCTTATTTGCGTTGTATGCTCGGGTTTTTTCGCTTTCTCAGCCCTCAAAG